>NZ_JBIWOE010000019.1:0-184037 GCF_044767585.1 Streptomyces sp. NPDC101225 | reverse complement strand
ACGCCCGGTTACATTCCGAACCCGGAAGCTAAGCCTTACAGCGCCGATGGTACTGCAGGGGGGACCCTGTGGGAGAGTAGGACGCCGCCGAACAAAACTTCAGAAAACCCCGCACCCCTCGGTGCGGGGGTTTTCTGCGTTTAGGCTCGGGTCATGCGCTACGACCTCGTGATCTTCGACAACGATGGCGTCCTCGTCGACAGTGAACCCATCTCCAACCGGCTCCTCGCCGCCTATCTGACCGAGCTCGGGCATCCGACCTCGTACGAGGACTCCCTTCGTGACTACATGGGCGCCGCCATGCACCGGGTCCATGACCTCGTCGAGGAGCGGACCGGGCGGAAGCTGCCGGCGGACTTCGACGACGTCTTCCACGCGCGGGTGTTCGCGGCGTTCGAGCGGGATCTGGAGCCGGTCGCAGGAGCCGTCGGGCTGCTGGAGAAGCTGGCTGCGGACGGGGTGCCGTACTGCGTCGCGTCCTCCGGGAGTCATGAGCGGATCCGGGTGGGGCATCGCAAGACCGGGCTGGACCGGTGGTTCGACGACGAGCGGATCTTCAGTTCGCAGGACGTGGGGCGGGGGAAGCCGGCGCCCGATCTGTTTCTGTACGCGGCCGAGCGGATGGGGGTCGCGCCGGAGCGGTGCGTGGTCGTCGAGGACAGTCCGCTCGGGGTGCGGGCGGCCAGGGCGGCCGGGATGGACGTGTACGGATTCACCGCCATGACGCCGGCCGAGCGGCTCGCCGGGGCCACACAACTCTTCGGCGACTTCGGTGAGTTGGCCGACCTGCTGGTATGACGCGGGTATGACGTCGGCACCGGGGCTGGGCTGACATTTGTCACGCCGAGCTCCGGACGATCGTTTCTACTGGCGGCCTGGTGCCGGGCGGGAAGCTGAGGGCATGACGACGAACACAGTGTCCCAGGACCGGAGCGGCACCCGCACGCCCAGCGCGCTCGACGCCTTCCGTCCGCTGATCGTGGACGTGGCGGTCCCCCTCGGTTCGTACTACCTGGTCAAGAACGCGTTCGGGACGAGCACCTTCGCGGCGCTCGCCTGGAGCAGCGTCGTCCCGGCGGTGCGGACCGTCTGGAGCATCGGGAAGCAGCGGCGGGTGAACGGGCTCGCGGGGCTGATCCTCGTCGTCAACGTGATCTCCTTGCTGCTGAGCTTCGTCTCCGGCGACCCGCGGCTGATGCTCGCCAAGGACGGCGCGGTCAGCAGCACGGTCGGCATCGGCATCCTGGTGTCGGTGGCCGTCGGCAGGCCGATGATGACCGCCGGCATCAAGCCCTTCCTGGTCAAGGGCGACCGGGCGAAGGAGGCCGCCTGGCAGCGGCTGGTGTCGGGGCGGTCGGCCGCCTCGGTGGACTTCCTGCGCAGGGAGCGGGTGTTCTCCGTGGTCTGGGGTGCGGCGCTGCTCGCCGAGTGCGTGGCGCGGGTCGTAGGGGCGTACACCATCCCCGTGGACACGATGGTGTGGCTCGGTGGGGTCCTGATGATCGGTGTGATGGCGGTGACCTTCGTGATCAGCGGCGCACTGGCCGCCGGGCCGATGGAGGCGATGGTCCGGGCCGAGGCGGAGGCCGAGGAGACTGCCGCCCGGGCCGAGGTCGCCGTCGCCGCCTGAGCAAGAAGGTAAAGCTGAGGGAAATTCATCTTTGGCTGGATCTACCCACAGGTAGCCAGGGGCCCTACGCTCGCCGCCATGACAGATGTGCTGCGGCGCGGCAGGGCCTCGTTGGCGTTCAGCTTCCTCGCGCAGGGCGCCACCTTCGCCCTGCTGGTGACCCGTATCCCGGCCATTCAGGACCGGTACGGGGTGTCCGACGCGCTGCTGCCCGTCTTCCTGGCCGCCGTACCCATCCTGGCCGGCGTCGGCAGTGTGACGACCGAGCAGCTGGTGAAGCGGATACGCCCGAGCCTGCTGCTGCGGTGCCTGCAGCCCGTGGTGCTGCTCGCGCTTCTCGGCGTCGGCGCGGGGGAGCACCTGGCCGAACTGGGGATCGCGCTGGCCGCGTTCGGGCTCGCCGTCGGCGGGCTCGACGCCTCGATGAACATGCTCGGAGTGAGCCTGCAGCGGGCGTACGGCCGCAGCATCATGCTCAGTTTCCACGCCGCCTTCAGCCTCGGCGGGATCGTCGGCGCCTCGCTGGCCTGGGTGGGCGCGCACTGGCATCTGGCGCTGTGGGTGTCGTATCTGCCGGTCGTCGCGGTGCTGCTGCCCGCCACGCTGGTGGGGAGCCGCTGGTACGTCGACGGGGGCTCCGCCACGGCGGTGGCGGAACAGGAGCGGGAGCGGGTGCAGGGCCAGGGCATCGTCTTCAAGCTGCTGCTGCCGCTGTGTCTGGTGATGACCTTCGCGTACATCGGGGACTCGACCGTCTCCAACTGGAGCGCCAAGTATCTGAAGGACGTGCTCGGGAGCTCGGAGCAGCTGTCGACGGTGCCCTACAACGTCTACATGGTGACCACGCTGCTGGGGCGGTCGCTGGGGGACACCGGGGTGCGCCGGTTCGGGGCGGTGGCCGTCGTGCGGCTGGGCGCGCTGGTGGGGGCGCTGGGGTTCGCCGTGGTGGCCGTGGCGCCGGGGCCGTGGGCCGGGATGCTCGGATTCACGCTCGTCGGGCTGGGGCTGTGCGTCCTGGTGCCGCAGACCTTCGCTGCGGCCGGGCGGCTGTTCCCGGACGCCTCCGACGCCGCCGTCGCGCGGCTGAACGTCTTCAACTACGTCGGCTTCCTGATCGGCTCGCCGCTGGTCGGTGCGCTGGGCGACGCGTGGAGCTACCGCTGGGCGATGCTCGTGCCGATGCTGTTGGTGCTGGTGACCTTGTTCTACGCCCGTTCGTTCGCTCCCCGATCGGACCGATACGGTGGCGGGCATGAGCGGCCGCGCACAGCTGATGTGGGACGAGGCAGTAACGGGCTATGACTTCGGCCGGGACCATCCGATGGACCCGGTCCGGCTCGCCCTGACCAGGCACCTCGTCGATGCCTTCGGGCTCGACAAGGAGGTCCAGGTGGTGGCGGCGAAGCCCGCCGGGGATTCGACGCTGCGGCTCGTCCACCGCGAGGACTACATCGACGCCGTGAAGACGGCCTCGGCGGATCCTGAGGCGGCGGACGGGGCGTACGGGCTGGGCACGCTGGACGATCCCGCCTTCGCGGGCATGCACGAGGTGTCGGCGCTGATCGCCGGGCAGTCGGTGGGGGCGGCGGAGGCCGTGTGGCGCGGGGAGGCGCTGCACGCGGTGAACTTCGCGGGCGGGCTGCACCACGCGATGCCGGGCGCCGCCTCCGGGTTCTGCATCTACAACGACGCCGCGCTCGCGATCGCGCGGCTGCTGGAGCTGGGGGCGGAGCGGGTCGCGTACGTGGACGTCGACGTGCACCACGGGGACGGGGTGCAGGCGGCGTTCTGGGACGACCCCCGGGTGCTGACGATCTCCCTGCACGAGCATCCGCGGACGCTGTTCCCGCAGACCGGGTGGCCGGAGGAGACGGGGGCCGACTCCGCCGAGGGGTCGGCCGTGAACGTCGCGCTGCCGGCCGGGACCGGGGACGCGGGATGGCTGCGGGCCTTCCATGCCGTCGTACCGGAACTGATCGCCGATTTCCGGCCGCAGGTGCTGGTGTCGCAGCACGGGGCCGACACGCACTTCGAGGACCCGCTCGCGCATCTGGCCGTGTCGCTCGACGCGCAGCGGGCGGTGCAGGTCGCCTGCCACGACCTGGCGCACGAGCACGCCGACGGGCGGTGGGTCGCGCTCGGCGGCGGGGGATACGCGGTGGTCGAGGTGGTGCCGCGGTCGTGGACGCATCTCGTGGCGATCGCGGCGGGGCGCGAGGTCGCGCCCGAGACGACGATTCCCAAGGGCTGGCGGCAGGAAGTCTTCGCCCGTACACGGCAGTTGGCGCCGGCGCGGATGACCGACGGGCGCTGGCCGGTGTCGTACGCCGGATGGGACGAGGGGTACGACCCCGCGGACCGGCTCGACCAGGCGGTGCTGGCCACGCGGCGCGCGGCGTTTCCGCTGCGCGGGCTGCTGGCCTAGGTGTTCTGTCCCGGCAGCTTGTGAAGCAGGCCCTGGAAGTGGTGCCCGGGGCGGACGCGGTGGCCCGCCTGCGGGCTCCCGCCCGGGTGCCGGGGCAGCCGCAGTGGCCGGAGTCCTGAACCACGGCGCATTACGCCACCCGTGGGGTATTGCCCCTGTTTCCGCCCTCGGGCGGCCCGCGGTCCGTCACCATCGCAGACGTGTTGAGCACCGGAGCCCTGCGCGCCCATCTCCTGGCGGCCCGTCTCGCCGGGCCCGTGGCCACCTCGCGGGAGGAGAGCTTGCGCAGCTATCGGCTCTTCGCCGCCCGCGACCCCCGGGTGCTGATCGGACTTGATCCCGAATGGACGTGGAGACAGCAGGATCTGATCGAGTTGATGTCGGACAAGTGCGGGGTTTCGGCCGATCCTCAGCATGTCTCCGGCCAAGATGTGATCGATCCGGAATGCACCCTGGCCGCGCTGGACGCCTTCGCGGCCCGTCTCGCCGCAGCGGCCCGGCGCGGCGCCCCTGTGCTCCTCGGCACCGGTCATCCGCACCGCCTGCTCGGCTTCTACGCCGCCTTGGCGGACGCGCTGTCGGCGGCGGGGTGCACCGTCCTCACCCCCGCGTATGGTCGCCGTGTCGACATAACGACCCGGTTCGGTCTACGTACGTACAACCTTGACTACGTACAAGGAGTCGCGTTGGTGCGGGAACCCGGGAGGCCACGCCCCGGTTGTGCGACCGGCGTGCATACGCACTCTCCGCTCCCGGTTCGTACGGCCCTGGCCGCAGCCGCCGAGGTCGGCGGAACCCTTCCCGAACTGGTCGTCGGGGACCACGGCTGGGTCTGCGGGGCAGGTCAGCTGGGGTTCGAGGCCATTGGGCTCGCCGATACGGACGACCCCGCGCTCTTCGTGGGCGAGGCCGAGGGGTCCGTGTCCGTCGTCGTTCCACTTGATGACGCTGTGCGGTCTGATTACTACCGGCCGCTTACCCGCTACGTACTCAATCGAGCGTGTCTGTCACAGTAGGCCGCCGATGGGTGCACCTCTTCCCCACTCGCATCACCCGCCCCTACATTGGGGAGTGAGCACGCAGCGACGAAGAGTCACCGGAAGGGGAAGCCGGTGGCCGTCGAGTGCGGAAGGTTCAGGTGTGTCATGGCTGCTGAGCAGAGGCCTCTGAGTGAGGTTCAGTTCCTTACCGTGGCGGAGGTCGCCTCGGTGATGCGAGTGTCGAAGATGACTGTGTACCGGCTGGTGCACAGCGGTCATCTGCCCGCGATCAGGGTGGGGCGGTCCTTCCGCGTCCCCGAGAACGCGGTTCACGAGTACCTTCGCGAGAGCTACGTGGGGGTGGAAACCGCCTGACGGACGTCCCGGGGAGATCCTCAGGGCACTGCAGGGATCTCCCCCGGGAAGCCTCGATTACGACCTCAGCGCTCGGGCGGGTAGGCTGGCCCCTCGTAGGTCGTATGGGCCCATGGCGCCCAACACCGAGTGATGAGAAGTGAGCGAGGGTAGTCGTGGGCTCTGTTATCAAGAAGCGGCGCAAGCGGATGGCGAAGAAGAAGCACCGCAAGCTGCTCAAGCGCACGCGCGTTCAGCGTCGCAACAAGAAGTAAGCGATGCTCTAGGAGCGTGTTCTGTGGCCCCCCACCGCAACCGGTGGGGGGCCACACGCGTTTGGGCTTCACAGAAGCCACCGGAAACACACGGGATCATGCGCTCGTGCCGTGCCTACGCACACGTTTCACATGGCTTGGTCTGTTCGTACGTCTGTGGATGTCGTCACTTCGTGCATTGGGTGGTCATCACAGCGCAACATCGACCCGCTAAGTTGGCCGCAAGCGGGGAACGCGACAGGCTACGAGTACCGGATGGGCTGGAAGAAAGGCGCAGATCTTGGGCAAGGTCGTGCTCGTGACCGGAGTGGCCCGCCGGCTGGGGGGCCGGTTCGTACGACGCATCCAGCGTGACCCGGGGGTCGACCGGGTCATCGCCGTGGACGCGGTGCAGCCGGAGCATCACCTGGGCGGTGCGGACTTCATCCAGGCCGACATCCGGCAGCCCACCATAGGGCGGGTGCTCGCCGAGACCGGCGCCGACACGGTCGTACACATGGATGTGAGCGCTACCGGGCTGGGCAGCGGCAGCCGGGCGGCGATCAAGGAGACCAACGTCATCGGCACGATGCAGCTGCTCGGCGCCTGCCAGAAGTCGCCGACCGTCAAGCGGCTCGTGGTGAAGTCCAGTACGAACGTCTACGGTTCCGCGTCCCGCGACCCCGCGGTGTTCACCGAGACCACCCCGCCCAAGTCGCTGCCCAGCGGCGGCTTCGCCAAGGACACCGTCGAGGTCGAGGGGTACGTACGCGGCTTCGCGCGGCGCCGGCCCGACGTGGCCGTGTGCGTGCTGCGCTTCGCCAACATCCTGGGGCCCGCGGTGGACACGCCGCTCGCCTCCTACTTCTCGCTGCCGGTCCTGCCCACCGTCTTCGGCTACGACCCGCGGCTGCAGTTCGTGCACGAGGACGACGTGATGGAAGTGCTGCGGATCGCCTCGCAGGAGCCGGCGCGGGGCACCCTCAACAGCGGCACCTTCAACATCGCCGGCGACGGGGTTCTGCTGCTCTCCCAGTGCTCCAGGCGGCTCGGCCGCCCCACGGTGCCGCTGCTGCTGCCCGCGGTCACCTGGGCCGGTTCGCTGGTGCGTACGCTGGGGATGACGGACTTCTCGCCCGAGCAGATCCGACTGCTCACCCACGGCCGGGTCGTGGCGACGGACCAGATGCGGGAGACACTCGGATTCAGGCCGAAGTACACGACGGCGGAGACCTTCGCCGACTTCGCGCACAGTCATGGACCCGGGCTCCTGCCGCCGGAGGCCCTTGCGGGGGCCGTCGACCGGATCGCCGCGCTGCCCGCACTGGGCGGCGGCCACCCCCCGACGCAGAGCGCCAACTGAGGAGCGCATCAACGATGGCGGATGCCAAGGTCATTCCGTTCGACGACGACCGGTCCCGCGGGAGCGCCGTTCAGCGGCCGTCGCGGCGCCGGGGCGCGGGGAGCCGGCGCAAGACCACGCAACCCGCGCTGGTCAGTGAGGTCCAGCCCCTGCCCAGCAGGGTGTCTGCGCAGGATGATGTTCCCGTGACGCACGAGGAGGAGCCGCTCGGGAAGCCGCAGGAGGACGGCGGCTGGGAGCGGCGCGTCGCGAGCGGCCTGTCCTTCCTGCGCCGCCGCCTCACCGGCGACTACGAGGTCGACGACTTCGGCTACGACGAGGAGTTGACCGACCAGGTCCTGATGTCCCTGCTGCGGCCGGTGTACGAGAAGTACTTCCGGGTCGAGGTGAAGGGCGTCGAGAACATCCCGTCCGACGGTGGCGCGCTGATCGTCGCCAACCACTCCGGGACGCTGCCGCTGGACGGCCTGATGATGCAGGTCGCCGTGCACGACCACCATCCGGCGGGCCGCCATCTGCGGCTGCTCGCCGCCGATCTGGTCTTCGTGCTGCCGGTGGTCAACGAGCTGGCCCGCAAGCTGGGCCACACGCTGGCCTGTGCGGAGGACGCCGAGCGGCTGCTGGGCCAGGGCGAGCTGGTGGGGGTGATGCCCGAGGGCTTCAAGGGCATCGGCAAGCCCTTCAGCGAGCGCTACAAGCTGCAGCGGTTCGGCCGGGGCGGCTTCGTCTCCACGGCGCTGCGCCACGGCACCCCGATCATCCCGTGCTCGATCGTGGGCGCGGAGGAGATCTTCCCGATGATCGGCAACGCGAAGACCCTGGCGCGGCTGCTGGGCTTCCCGTACTTCCCGCTGACGCCGACCTTCCCGTGGCTCGGTCCGCTCGGTGCGGTGCCGCTGCCGACGAAGTGGACCATCCAGTTCGGCGAGCCGATCCGCACGGACGGCTACCCGCCGGAGGCCGCCGAGGACCCGATGCTGATGTTCAACCTGACCGACCAGGTCAGGGAGCAGATCCAGCACACCCTCTACAAGCTGCTGGTGCAGCGCCGGTCGGTCTTCTTCTGACGTCGTTCTGCTGACGTCGCCACGCGTGTGGGGCGCCCTTCGCTTGAAGGGCGCCCCACACGGTGGACCTCGTCCTACTGGCTCGTGTCCTCGCCGTCGATGCCGAGGCCGGGGAGCAGGCCGGGGAGCAGCGGCGGGATCGTCACGTCCGGTTCACTGCTCGGGGACTTGCTCGCGGACGGGGAGGCGCTGCCGCTGTCCTTCGGCGGGTCGAGCAGGCCGCCGGTGTTGCCGCCGAGCAGGCCGTCGCCGGTGGAGCCGGCCGACTGGCTGGGGCTGCCGGGACGGCTGTGCTCGGAGGAGCTCCGGCCGGCGCTGGGCGACGCCGACCCACGCCCGGAGCCGGAGGTGCCCTCGGACGCCTTCCCCGAGCCGTGCCGCTGTGCGCCGCCGCCGCCCCGGGCCGGGGACGGGGGCAGCAGGGACTGCAGCGGGGCGACCTCTTCGTCTATGGCGTTGAACACCGACGACACCTGCTCGCTGACGTCCCCGAGCTGCAGCGGGAGCCGCTCGCGCAGGGCGCCCCAGACCTCGCGGTGCGAGCGGGAGAAGGTGGACAGGGCCTGGATGGGGCCGAGCGAGTGGGGATCGCGCTCGTACGCCTCGTGCAGCAGCCGGTGGCCCTCCGACGCGTCGTGCGTGACGCCGGCCAGGGTGCGGCGGATCTCGCCGAGGGACTCGTGGTCGATCGGGGTGTTGCCGCGGCCGCGCTCCATCAGCCGGCGTGCCTCGCTCAGCCGGGTGGAGGCCTGGTCGAGATAGGCCACACCGCGCTGGTCGTCGCCCTCGGACATGTAGTTGAGCTTGAAGTCCTCGATGCCGCGCTTGAGCCCGTAGAGCGAGTCGCCGGGCAGGGCGTCCTGGCTGGCCGCGGCGACTCCGCCGAAGGCTCCCGCCGCGACGCCGACGCTCAGTCCGCCCGCGGCCAGGCCCTTGGTCAGCCGTGACCGTGGCCGCAGCTTGCCGAGCGGGCTCGCGCGGTGGGCACCGCGGGAGCGCCCACCCGTCTCCCGCCACCGCCCGTCCGGCGATGTCGCCTCGCTCCCCCGCTTCTGGCCGGGGACCGCTGGTTCGGCCGCCTCGCCGCCGACGCCCTGCATCATGGCCTCGAACGCGGCCACCAGCTGGGCCCGCTGGACGACCTTGACCTCGGGATCCAGCTTCGGCCCTGGCACCTCGCCGAGACACTCCGCGAGGGCCAACAGGCGGCCCTGCTCGGTCTGTTCCGCAGCGGCCTGGCCCGGGGGCCGTGTCTCGGACGGCTGGGCCGCCGTGTCCCGGTCCGGCTGCTCCTCCAGGGCCTGGGCGAAGGCGTTCGCCCGCCGGTGTGCCGATACGTTCGCGATCACTGGCGGCACCTCCTCTCATCATGACGGTCGACTCCCCAGGGGGTCCTGAGGGTTGCACGCTCTGACCACTTCCACACGATCGAGTGATCGGAGGCGGCCAGGGAGTGACCACAGGGAGCCTGCATCCCGCACAACGAGCGTCTCGGCACTTGGGTTACGGACGACGGATGATCGGAACGAGAAGTCAACCCGCTATCACTGAATGCCAGTTGGGTGTTACCGAGCGTCAGCGTACGTCGTCCGGCAGGAGCCGGGCCAGCGTACGCACCGCGCGGTACTGGAGCGTCTTGATGGCGCCCTCGTTCTTGCCCATCACCCGGGCGGTCTCGGCGACGGACAGGCCCTGGAGGAAGCGCAGCGTCACGCACTCCTGCTGCTGGGGATTGAGGCGGCGCACGGCCTCCAGCAGGGCGGCGTTGGAGAGGGACTCCAGGACGGAGTCCTCGGGGGAGCGCTCCACCTCGTTGGCGTCGAGCATCTCGCCGGTCGTCACCTCGAGCCGGAAGCGGCTCGACTTGAAGTGGTCCGCGACGAGGTTGCGCGCGATGGTGACCAGCCAGGCGCCGAAGTCGCGGCCCTGCCAGGTGAAGGTGCCGATGCGGCGCAGGGCGCGCAGGAACGTCTCGCTGGTGAGGTCCTCGGCGGTGGCCTTGCCGCCCACGCGGTAGTAGATGTACCGGTAGACGGTGTCGCTGTACTGGTCGTAGAGCCGGCCGAAGGCGTCGGCCTCCCCGGCCTGGGCGCGCTCGACCAGGTCCATCATCCGGGCGCTGTCGCTGTCCGCGGCCGGTCGGCGGGCGGTGGTGCTGCCGGCCGCCCGGCCGCGTCTGCCGACGGCGGCGCTGCCGTCGGCGAGCGCGTAGCACGGGCCGACGGGGGTGGTGGCAACGGCGAGGGCGGGGACGGCGTACGCGGTGGGGACGAAGCCGCGCAACAGGTCGAGGACCGTTGCGCGCAGCGTAGCCAGGCCCGAGGCGTCAACCCCGACGTGTGGGTACACGGGACTCCCAGAGGCAGAGCTTCCATCACGTGCAGTGCGGGACCGTTCACCCGTCGTAGCGACGGAGTGGTACCGGTTTGCGTCTGAGGAGAATAACGCTTCGTGCAGGCGCTGCTACACCCAGTTGCTCAAATCACCGATTCCGTCGCTTCTGTAACCGATTGACGCCCGATCAAGTACCTCTGAGTGACCGATTATTGATCGAATCGGTTCGGATTACGCGTCGGATCAGGGCGTGTTGTGGCGGTGTGCAGCCAACCGGACTGCACAAACGCAGAACGGGCCGGGAAACCTGCCCGGCCCGTCGTGTCGCGCGCTGTCAACGGCGTCAGCGCCGCCGCTTGTGGAGGGCGATCGCCGCCGCGGTGCCTCCCGCGACCGCGCCGACGCCGGCCGCCGCCGGGATGCCGACCTTCGCCGCCTTGCGGCCCGTGCGGTAGTCGCGCAGCCGCCAGTCGAGGGTGCGGGCGTGCTTGCGGAGCTTGGCGTCGGGGTTGATGGCGTAGGGGTGGCCGACCAGCGAGAGCATCGGGATGTCGTTGTGGGAGTCGCTGTAGGCCGCGCAGCGCTCGAGGTCGAGGCCCTCCGCGGCGGCGAGGGCGCGTACGGCCTCCGCCTTGGCCGGGCCGTGCAGCGGCTCGCCCACCAGCTTGCCGGTGTAGACGCCGTCCACGGACTCCGCGACCGTGCCCAGGGCGCCGGTCAGGCCCAGGCGCCGGGCGATCACGGTCGCGATCTCCACCGGCGCCGCGGTGACCAGCCACACCCGCTGGCCCGCGTCCAGGTGGGCCTGGGCGAGGGCGCGGGTGCCCGGCCAGATCCGCTCGGCCATGTACTCGTCGTAGATCTCCTCGCCGATCGACCGGAGTTCGGCGACGCGGTGGCCCTTCACGATCGACAGCGCCGAGTCGCGGGCCTCCTGCATGTGCTCGGGGTCCTCGACGCCGGCCAGCCTGAACCACGCCTGCTGCCAGGCGAACTTGGCGAGGTCGCGGGTCTCGAAGAACTTCCGCTTGTACAGACCCCGGCCGAAGTGGAAGAGCGCGGCGCCCTGCATCACGGTGTTGTCGAGGTCGAAGAACGCGGCAGCCTTGTCGTCGCCGAGCACGGGGAACTCCTGTTCCTCCGGGGGGACGTCCTGCGAGGACTTGCGGGCTGCCTCCGCAGAAGCCTCGCCTGCCAACACGCTCCGCGCCGTGGCGGAGCGCCTACGGGGAGTGAGCCATCCGAGAGCGGCCATGCCCGTGAGCATAGCCAGTTTGTTCGGTGCCTCCATACGCGCAAGGTTCGAAGCCTGTGAACTCTCCGCGACCGTGTCGTTAAAGAACTCATACGGTCCGGGCGCCGGCCGGTGTTCCCCGGCGTCCCGGCGGGTGTCCCGGCGAGGGGCCGGCGCGCGAGAATGGCCGACATGAGTCCCCTCTTCCGCCGCAAGGCCCCGCAGGACCGCGTCGTCACGCTCATCCGCAAGCCCGGGTGCCATCTGTGTGATGACGCACAGTCCGTGGTGGAGAAGGTGTGCGGCGAGGTGGGAGCCGCGTGGGAGAGCAAGGACATCTCGCGCGACCGGCACCTCCATGAGCAGTACTGGGAGCAGATCCCGGTGGTCCTGGTCGACGGCAGGCAGCACACCTTCTGGCGCGTGGACGAGCAGCGGCTGCGCAAGGCACTGACCGAGTAGTCCAAACCGGCCGGCATGTCGCTTAGGATCGATGGCGTCTGGTCTCGGGGGCGGGGATCGTTGAGGAGAGTGTGCGGTTTTGCCCCCAGAAGAAAAGGAACGGTGGTGCGTGTGCGCCGGTTCCGCACCGGTGCGGCGGGGGTGCGTGACCCCGGTCACGTTGGCCGGGCAAATCGGACACCATCTTTGTGCACGCGTTCACAAAGACATAGCCTGCTGTCGACGGGGCGGTCCGGGAACCTGTGACCGCCCACAGCCCCGCTCTACCCGCAGGAGCACCGTGGCAACTGGCCGAACTCACCGACCGGCGACCCGCAGCCGAGGGATTCCCGAGGCCACCGTCGCCAGGCTTCCGCTGTACCTCCGCGCCCTGACCGCGCTGTCGGAGCGCTCGGTCCCCACGGTCTCCTCCGAGGAGCTCGCGGCCGCGGCGGGGGTCAACTCCGCCAAGCTGCGCAAGGACTTCTCCTACCTGGGCTCCTACGGCACCCGTGGTGTGGGCTACGACGTCGAGTATCTCGTCTACCAGATCTCCCGCGAGCTCGGGCTCACCCAGGACTGGCCGGTTGTGATCGTCGGTATCGGCAACCTCGGCGCCGCCCTGGCCAACTACGGCGGGTTCGCCTCCCGCGGGTTCCGGGTGGCCGCCCTCATAGACGCGGACCCGGCGATGGCCGGCAAGCCCGTCGCGGGCATCCCCGTGCAGCACACGGACGACCTGGAAAAGATCATCGAGGACAACGGGGTGAGCATCGGCGTCATCGCCACCCCCGCCGGCGCCGCCCAGCAGGTCTGCGACCGGCTCGTGGCCGCCGGGGTCACCTCCATCCTGAACTTCGCGCCGACCGTGCTGACCGTCCCGGACGGCGTGGACGTGCGTAAGGTCGACCTCTCCATCGAGCTGCAGATCCTCGCCTTCCACGAGCAGCGCAAGGCCGGGGAGGAGGCCGCCGGGACCGACGGCGCCGCACCGGTCGCCGCCGCGCGCAAGAACCCGGCCGACAAGGGCCCGGACGGGGACGTACCCGCCGTGATGCCGGCATGAGTCTCCTCGTCGTCGGACTGAGCCACCGCAGCGCCCCGGTCAGTGTCCTGGAGCGCGCCGCGCTGCACCCGGACGCCCAGACCAAGCTGCTGCAGGACACGGTCGCCGCGGAGCCCGCCGCCGAGGCCGCGGTCCTCGCCACCTGCAACCGCATCGAGCTCTACGCCGACGTGGACAAGTTCCACGCGGGTGTCGCCGAGCTGTCCACGCTGCTCGCCCAGCACAGCGGTGTCGGCCTCGAGGAGCTCACGCCCTACCTCTACGTGCACTACGAGGACCGCGCCGTCCACCATCTGTTCTCGGTGGCCTGCGGCCTCGACTCCATGGTCGTCGGCGAGGGGCAGATCCTCGGGCAGATCAAGGACTCGCTGGCCAGGGCGCAGGACCTGCACACCGCGGGCCGGCTGCTGAACGACCTGTTCCAGCAGGCGCTGAGGGTCGGCAAGCGCGCCCACTCCGAGACCGGCATCGACCGCGCCGGGCAGTCCCTGGTCACCTTCGGCCTGGAGCAGCTGGCCGCCGGGGGCGAGGTCGGGGACTGGGCCCGCGGCAAGAGGGCGGTGGTCGTCGGAGCGGGTTCGATGTCGTCGCTGGCCGCCGCCACCCTCGCGCGGGCCGGCGTCGCCGAGATCGTCGTCGCCAACCGCACCGCGGAGCGCGCCGAGCGCCTGGCGCAGATACTGGCCGAGGCCGACGGAACGGACGTGACCGCCCGCGCGGTACCGATGGAATCGGTGCCGGTCGAGCTGACACGTGCCGACGTGGTGGTCTCCTGCACCGGTGCGACGAGCCTGGTCCTGCCGGCCGACGCGGTCGCGGCGGCGGTCGAGGGCCGTACGGGCGTCCCCGCCGCGATCCCGCGGAGCACCGGCCCGGCCGCGGACGGCGGCGTCCGTCCGCTGCCGCCCACCTCCCTCGGCACCGACGAGAACTGCCCGCTCGACCTGTCCGCCGCGCAGGCCGGCTTCTCCGTGATGGGGGAGGCCGCCGTCGCCGGGATGGACGCGGCGACGCTGGAGCAGCACGCGGCCTGGGTGGACAACGGCACCGTCGACCGCCGTGAGGCCGCGCGCCGCGCGCCCGAGGCCGACGCCGAGCTGATCGCCGCGCTCGCCGCCACCGCCGCGGCCGTCGGCCGCATTCCCGAGCGCCGCAGGCCCGAGCCGGCCGCCGAGGCCCCGCGGCCCGCGCCCGTGCTCTTCCTGCTCGACCTCGCGATGCCGCGCGACATCGACGCCGCCGTGCACCGGCTGGCCGCCGTCCGGCTCGTCGACATCGAATCGCTGGCCGAGGCCTCCGCCGACGCGCCGATGGCCGCCGACGTCGACCAGGTGCGCCGGATCGTCTCCGACGAGGTCGCGGCCTTCGGGGCCGCGCTCCGGGCCGCGCACATCACACCGACCGTGGTCGCGCTGCGGACGATGGCCGCCGATGTCGTCGCGCACGAGATCGCGCGCCTCGAGGGGCGGCTGCCCGGGCTCGACGACAAGCACCGCAGCGAGATCACGCAGACGGTCAAGCGCGTCGTGGACAAGCTGCTCCACGCGCCGACCGTGCGCGTCAAGCAGCTCGCGGCCGAACCGGGCGGAGCGGGGTACGCGGATGCCCTGAGGACCCTTTTCGACCTCGACCAGGAGGCGGTGGCCGCGGTCTCCCGCGCCGACGACGACTCAGAGAACAGCAAGAACCGAGGGCCGGCATGAACAGCAAGGCATTGAGACTGGGGACGAGGCGGAGCAGACTCGCCATGTCCCAGTCCCGGCAGGTGGCGGACGCCGTGAGCCGGGTGACAGGACGGCCCGTCGAGCTCGTCGAGATCACCACCTACGGCGACACCTCCCGCGAGCACCTCGCGCAGATCGGCGGCACGGGCGTGTTCGTCACGGCGCTGCGGGACGCGCTGCTGCGGGGCGAGGTCGACTTCGCGGTTCATTCGCTCAAGGACCTGCCCACCGCGCAGCCCGGGGGCCTGACGCTGGCCGCCGTCCCGCTGCGTGAGGACCCGCGTGACGTGATCGTCGCCCGGGACGCCCTGAAGTTCACCGACCTGCCGCGCGGGGCGCGCATCGGTACGGGCTCGCCGCGCCGCACGGCGCAGCTGAACTCGTACGCGCGCAGCCACGGGCTGGACATACGGACGGTCCCGATACGGGGCAACGTCGACACCCGGATCCGGTACGTGCGCGACGGTGAGCTGGACGCGGTCGTCCTGGCCGCCGCCGGCCTCAACCGGATCGGCCGGAGCGACGAGGTGACCGACTTCCTGTCGGTCGACACGGTTCTGCCCGCCCCCGGCCAGGGGGCACTGGCGATCGAGTGTGCCGCGGACCGCGCGGACCTGATCGCCGCGCTCGGCGAGCTCGACGACCCGTTCACCCGGGCCGCCGTGACCGCCGAGAGGTCACTGCTCGCCGCCCTGGAGGCCGGTTGCAGCGCCCCCGTGGGCGCGCTCGCCGACCTCTTGGCCGACGGGCAGATTGTCAAGGAAATGCGCCTGCGCGGGATAGTCGGCACGACCGACGGCTCGCGCACGGTGCAGCTGTCCACCACCGGTCCCGTGCCCGAGACGTACGACCAGGCAATGGCGCTCGGCCGTGAACTCGCGGCCGAGATGCTTGCCCAGGGCGCGGCCGGTCTGATGGGGGAGCGAGCACATTGAGCCCCACCACCCTTCCCACCGGCCTCGAACACGGGCACGTCACCTTCCTGGGTGCCGGACCCGGGGATCCGGGACTGCTGACTCTGCGCGCCGTCGAGGCGCTGGCGAACGCGGACGTACTCGTCGCCGAGCGCGACGTGCTCGACGTGGTGCGCAAGCACGCCAGGCAAGGCGCCGCCGAAGTGCACACGGACGGGGGTCCTTCCTCGGACTCCCACCCGGGCACGGGCACACCTCAGCTGGCGGTTGTTGACGGATCGTCAACAACCGCTGGCCTCCCCGCGGTACGGGATGCGGCACATCTTGTCATGGAGGCCGCGCGGGGCGGCAGGCGGGTCGTCCGAGCCGTGTCCGGGGACCCTGGCCTGGACGCCTACGCCGCCGAGGAGATGCTCGCCTGCGCCGCCGCGGGCGTGCCCTTCGAGGTCGTTCCCGGTGTCGCCTCCGCGGTCGGCGTGCCCGCGTACGCCGGTGTTCCGCTGCGGGACGCCGAAGGCGCCGACGTGCGGTTCGTGGACGCCCGTACCGCCTCGGACCGGTGCTGGACGGAGGTGGGTGCGTCCGACGGGACCGTGGTCGTGTCGACGACGCTCGACTCCGTCGGCGCGGCGGCCGGGGAACTGGTGGCGGCGGGCCGCAAGCCCGATACGCCGATGACGGTGACGGTGGCCGGTACGACCACGCGCCAGCGGACCTGGACGGCCACGCTCGGGACCGTCGCGCAGACCCTGAAGCAGGCCAAGGTGCTGCCCTCGCCGGAGGGCGGCCGGCCGGTGATAGCCGTGGTCGGTGAGCGTTCCGCCGCCGCCCAGCGCGACCAGTTGTCGTGGTTCGAGTCCAAGCCGCTGTTCGGCTGGAAGGTGCTCGTGCCGCGGACGAAGGAGCAGGCGGCGTCGCTCTCCGACCAGCTGCGGTCGTACGGGGCCGTGCCGCACGAGGTGCCGACCATCGCCGTCGAGCCGCCGCGCACGCCCCAGCAGATGGAGCGGGCCGTCAAGGGGCTCGTCACCGGGCGGTACGAGTGGATCGCCTTCACCTCGGTCAACGCCGTCAAGGCGGTGCGCGAGAAGTTCGAGGAGTACGGGCTCGACGCGCGTGCCTTCGCCGGCATAAAGGTTGCTGCAGTCGGGGAGCAGACCGCCAAGGCGCTCGTCGCGTTCGGCGTGAAGCCGGACCTGGTGCCGAGCGGGGAGCAGTCCGCCGCGGGCCTGCTGGAGGACTGGCCGCCGTACGACCCCGTCTTCGACCCGATCGACCGGGTCTTCCTGCCGCGTGCCGACATCGCCACCGAGACGCTGGTCGCCGGGCTCATCGAGCTGGGCTGGGAGGTCGACGACGTCACGGCCTACCGGACCGTGCGGGCGTCGCCGCCGCCGGCGGAGACGCGGGAGGCGATCAAGGGCGGCGGGTTCGACGCTGTACTGTTCACGTCGTCGTCCACCGTGCGCAACCTGGTGGGCATCGCGGGCAAGCCGCACAACGTGACGGTGATCGCCTGCATCGGCCCGGCGACCGCGAAGACCGCCGAGGAGCACGGGCTGCGGGTGGACGTGATGGCTCCGGAGCCGTCGGTGCACAAGCTGGCCGAGGCGCTGGCCGACTTCGGCATGAAGCGCCGCGCCGCCGCACTGGAGTCCGGCGACCCGGTGACCCGCCCGAGCGAGCGCCGTCCGGGCGCCCGGAGGCGTCGCTCCACGACGTGAGCGCACCGGCGGTGAGGTGACGGGACGTGCCCCGGGGCGCGTCCCGTCGTCGTGCCGCACCGGCCCGCGCCGGCGGGCCGGGCGCCGACGCCGCGTCGGCAAAGGTGCCCCTGGGGCGGGCGTAGCGTAGGCGGTATGACGAAGTACGGATCCTTTCCCGGTACGCGTCCCCGGCGGCTGCGGACCTCGCCCGTCATGCGGCGGATGGTTGCCGAGACGCGCCTGCACCCCGCCGATTTCATCCTGCCGGCCTTCGTCCGCGAGGGCGTCGACGAGCCCGTGCCGATCTCCGCGATGCCGGGGGTCGTGCAGCACACGCGCGACAGCCTGAAGAAGGCGGCCGCGGAGGCGGTGGCGGCGGGGATCTCCGGGATCATGCTGTTCGGGGTGCCGGAGGACGCGAAGAAGGACGCCGTCGGGACGCCCGGCACCGACCCGGACGGGATTCTCCAGGTCGCGATCCGCGATGTGCGGGCCGAGGTCGGCGACGACCTGCTGGTGATGTCCGACCTGTGTCTGGACGAGACCACCGACCACGGTCACTGCGGTGTGCTCGACGCGCAGGGGAGGGTCGACAACGACGCCACCCTGGAGCGGTACGCCGAGATGGCCCAGGTGCAGGCCGACGCGGGCGCCCATGTCGTGGGCCCCAGCGGGATGATGGACGGGCAGATCGGCGTCGTCCGGGACGCGCTCGACCAGATCGGGCGCGAGGACGTGGCGATCCTCGCCTACACCGCGAAGTACGCCTCCGCCTTCTACGGCCCCTTCCGTGAGGCCGTCGCCTCGTCGCTGCGGGGCGACCGCAAGACCTACCAGCAGGACCCCGCGAATGCGCGCGAGTCCCTGCGAGAGCTGGCGCTCGACCTGGAGGAGGGCGCCGACATGGTGATGGTCAAGCCCGCCGGGCCCTACCTCGACATCCTGGCGCGGGTCGCCGACTCGGTGGACGTGCCGGTCGCGGCCTACCAGATCTCCGGCGAGTACTCGATGATCGAGGCCGCCGCCGAGAAGGGCTGGATCGACCGGGACCGGGCGATCCTGGAGACGCTGACCGGCATCAGGCGGGCCGGCGCGCAGAACATCCTCACGTACTGGGCCGTCGAGGCCGCGCAGAAGCTGCGCTGAGCGCACGGCCGGCCGGCTCAGGGAGCCGGGGGAGACGGTGCCGGGGCGGGGGCCGAGCGCGCGGCCGGTGTGGTGAGGGACGAGGGTCCCTCGTCGCGCAAACCCTCGCCGTCCCGGCACGCCGTCAGCACGAGCGCGGCGAGTGCGGCCGTCGCGGCGAGGAGCACGCGGGCCCGGGTGCGGGTGGGGCGTGCGGACATGGCTCGGCCCTCTCGGTGGCGAACGCGGGGTCGGGGCATCAGCCTGCTCGGTGATCCGCCCGGCCCGCCACCGTCCTCGGACCATTCGGGACGCCTGGCTCGCCGGATCGCGGCTGACCTGCACGGACGCCGTGTCCCGGGACGCCGGTCCGGGACGCCGTGCGGCGGGATCACGGGACGGGCACCATCAAGTACCGCCGGGAGTTAGGTTGTTGGCGACTGCTCGTTGCCTGTTGAATGACCCGCCGACTCTCCAGGGAGACGCCCATGTCCGGTGACGCCCTCAGCCAGGACCCCGCCGAGCTGAGAAGGAGGATCGACACCACCAAGGCGCACCCGGCCCGCGTCTACGACGTCTTCCTCGGGGGCAAGGACAACTACCCGGTCGACCGGGCGGCGGCCGCCGCCGCGCTCGCCGCCAACCCGCGCGGCTACCTCGACGTACGGCACAACCGCGACTTCCTGCGCCGGGCGGTGAACACGCTCGTCCAGGAGGACGGCATACGCCAGTTCCTCGACGTCGGCACCGGCCTGCCCACCGCGGAGAACGTCCACCAGATCGCCCAGCGGACCATCCCCGACGCACGGGTGGTCTACGTCGACAACGACCCCGTCGTGCTGGCCCACGCGCGGGCGCTGCTCACCAGCGGCCCCGAGGGACGCACCGACTACATCGACGCCGACTTCACGAGCCCGGCGCAGATCCTCGAACAGGCCGCGAAGACACTCGACTTCGACCAGCCGATCGCGCTCTGCCTCGTGGCGATCCTGCACTTCGTCGAGGACGAGGAGGCGTACCCGATCGTGCGCGAGCTGGTCGAGGCGCTGCCGGCCGGCAGCCGGCTGGTGCTCAGCCATCTCACCGAGGACCTCAACGCCGAGAACATCCGCGCGGTCCAGCGGACGTACACCGAGCGGGGGTTCACCTTCGTGCTGCGCACCCGGGCCGAGGTCGAGCGCTTCTTCTCGGAGAGCTCTCTGGAGGTGGTCGACCCAGGTGTCGTGCCGGTCCACCACTGGCGCGCGGACAACGCCGCACCCGTCCCGGACCAGCCCGAGTCGTCGTACCTGGCGGGGCTCGACGACATCGAGAAGGTGCGGTACGCCGACATCAACGACGTCACGGACGCCGACATCAACGTCTACGCGGGAGTCGGCGACAAGGCCTGAACGGCCCGGTCGGGGAGGGCCGCGATCACACCCCTGACGCGAGCCGCCACGAAGCGGTGTCCGTGCCTCAGTCCCACCAGAAGTGCCAGGCGGGCCGGCCGAGGAGCCGGCGTTCGGCGTACGCGGTGAGCGTCGGGTCGGCGCCCTGGTCGAGGTTGTCCGGGCAGAACGCGTAGTGCTCGGCGGCCAGGACCTGCGCCTCGGCCAGGGTGGTGGGCGGCGCGGCGACGGACACCAGCAGGGTGTCGTAGCCGAGCGCCACCACGCGTGTCCCGAAGCGGTCCTCCCAGGAGCGGAGGACCGCGGACAGGCGCGCGGTGTCGTTCTCGTGGTTGACCGGGCCCGTCCAGCCGATGGCGGTGGGGATGTCGGCGCTGCGGCGGGCCGGGACGAGCGCGAGGCGGGGCTCCCTCAGCGGTCCGCCGGTGCCGTCGAGAAGGGACTCCACGAGGTCGGCGGCGACGGTCTCGGGCTCCGCGCCGGAGCCCTGCGGCGCCTCGGCCAGGCCGGGCCAGTCCGTGTCGCCGTAGGTGTCCCAGAACTCCTCCAGCACCTCCTCCGCGTCGTGGTCCCCCGGGTACGACATCTCGCAGGGCGCCAACTCCCAGCGCTCCGGCCCACCGTGACCCGAGCCGGCATCGATGACGACGGGAAGCAGCCCCACCCGGGGCGCCCGCTGCCGCAGCGCGGCCCACTCGCCGGGGGCGGTGCGGCCGTCCGCCAGCCACAGCAGCGTGTCCATGAGCGTGCCGGGCGGGAGGCGCAGCCCGAGCTCCGCGAGTCGCGGCAGCGGGTTGGGAAGCGTGGCCATGTCACCTCGTGCCGTGGTGCGGTGCGGTGCTCATGGCTCTCCTGGCAGACGCACCGGCGGGTTTCTGGAGTCCCCGGACGCGAGGGACCGCGCCCGCAGCATCGCATACTCGCACGTGCGCAGTAGGCACAACCGGTCGATCTCCGGGCGGTCGGCCACGCCGGCCGCCCGCCTCGTGGGGCGGGGTCACGACGGCGCGGCCCCCGCCGTCACCGCCGCCACCGTCCTGCGCACCGTCTCCGTGTCCGGCGCCCCCGCCTCCCGGTCGGCGAACAGCAGGTGGGCCGCGCCGAGCAGGGTCGGGGCGAGGACGTCCGCGTCCGCGTCCGGGGCGATCCGGCCGAGGTCGCGTTCCGACCTGAGATAGGCCGCGAGGACCGCTGCGGCCTCCGTCATCAGGGGGATGCCGGTCGAGCCGGTCGCGCGCAGGCGGGCGCGGAGCTCGTCGCGGGCGATGACGAGGCCGACGACCGACGTGGCGACCGGGTCGAAGAGGTCGACCAGGGCGCCGGTGAGGTTGCCGGTGACCGTGCCGGTGCCGGCGGACCCGTTCAGGGCCGTGCCCAGCGCGTCGAGTGCGCGGATGCGGTCGCGCACCAGCTCCGCCAGGAACGCGTCGAAGTCCGGGAAGTAGCGGTGCAGGACCCCCTTCGCGACGCCGGCCTCCGCCGTCACCGCCCTGCTGGTCAGCGCGTTGGGGCCGGCGCGCAGGAGGATGCGCTCGGCGGCTTCGAAGAGCTGCCGGCGAGGGTCGTGGAGGGCCGTACCGGTCGGCATGCGGGTCATTCTCTCCCGTCGGCGGGCGGGCGAGCGTCCCTTGACCAGTGGGCGCCCGCCCACTCATAGTGGGCGCATGCCCACTCCTGCGTCCACCCCGAACCGGCCCCATGAGCACCGGGACATCGCCGAGTCCTTCGGCGGCGACGCCGAGCGCTACGACCGGGCCCGGCCCCGCTATCCCGACGCCCTCGTGCGGCGGATCGCCGCTGCCCTGCCCGGTCCGGACGTCCTCGACGTCGGCTGCGGCACCGGGATCGCCGCCCGGCAGTTCCGGGCCGCCGGGTGCCGGGTGCTCGGGGTCGAACCCGACGCGCGTATGGCCGAGTTGGCCCGGGGCCCGGACCGGGACGTCGACGTGGACGTGGCGACGTTCGAGCAATGGGAGCCGGGGGAGCGGCGGTTCGACGCCGTCGTTGCCGGGACGGCCTGGCACTGGGTCGATCCCGTCGCGGGCGTGGCCAAGGCGGCCCGGGTCCTGCGCCCCGGCGGCCTGCTGGCCCCCTTCTGGAACGTCGCCGACATCCCGGCCGACCTGGCCGAGGCCGTCGCCGACGCCTGCGCACGCGTCATGCCCGACGCGCCGTTCGACTTCCGCGCGGTCCTGACGAGGTCGATGGTGGACGGCTACCGGACGTTCCTGGACGGGGCGGCCGACGTGATCCGGGCGGCCGGCGGCTTCGGCGAGCCCGAACAGTGGCGCTACGACTGGGAGTTCACCTACACCCGCGACGCCTGGCTGGACGTCATGCCCACCCAGGGCGCCTTCACCCGCCTCCCGGCCGACGGGCTCGGCGAGATCCTGGACGCCGCCGGGGCCGCCATCGACGCGCGGGGCGGCAGCATCACCATGCCGTACGCGACGCTGGCCGTGACCGCGCGACGGAACTGAGGCACTGCCGCGGCCGGCGCCGACGGCCGCGGCCCGCCCTCCCCGCGCGGGGAGAGGACGGGCCGCGCGCGTGCGGTCGGGCGCTCAGAGGCGCTCGGGCGTCCGGATGCCCAGCAGGGCCATGCCCCGGTGCAGCGTCCGCGCCGTCACGTCGCACAGGAAGAGGCGGTTCTCCGCGACGTCCTGGGCGGGAGCCGGCTTCACCACCGGGCACTGGTCGTAGAACGTCGTGTACAGGGACGCCAGCTGGTAGAGGTACGCGGCCACCTTGTGCGGTGCGTACTCCGCCGCCGACTCGAAGACCGTCTCGCCGAACGCGTCCAGGTGCAGGGCCAGCGCCCGCTCGGCCGGGGCGAGTTCGAGCTCCGGGTGGGCGAGCGGGGTGCGGTCGCCCGCCTTGCCGAAGATGGACCGGATACGGGCGTAGGCGTACTGCAGGTACACGCTCGTGTCGCCGTTCAACGACACCATCTGGTCCAGGTCGAACTTGTAGTCACGGTTCGGCGAGGTCGACAGGTCCGCGTACTTCACGGCGCCGATGCCGACGTACCGGCCGTTCTCGGCGATCTCCTCCTCGCTCAGGCCCACCTTCCCGGCCTTCTCCCGCACGACCGCCGTGGCCCGCTCGACCGCCTCGTCCAGCAGGTCCTCCAGCCGGACCGTCTCGCCCTCACGCGTCTTGAACGGCTTGCCGTCCGCGCCCAGCACCGTGCCGTAGCCCATGTTGTGCGCGGTGACGCCCTCGTTCAGCCAGCCGGCCCGCCGGGCCGTCTCGAAGACCATCTTGAAGTGCAGGGACTGGCGCACGTCCACCACGTAGAGCAGCGTCGTGGCCTGCAGGTCGAAGACACGGTTGCGGATCGCGGACAGGTCGGACGCCGCGTAGCCGAAGCCGCCGTCCGCCTTCTGCACGATCAGCGGCACCGGCTGGTCGTCCTTGCCGCGGATCTCGTCGAAGAAGACGACCAGCGCGCCCTCGGAGCGGACGGCGACACCCGACTCCTCCAGCAGCCGCGCGGTCTGAGCCATCATGTCGTTGTACGCGGACTCGCCGACGATCTCCTCGTCGCGGATCCGCATGTCGAGCTTCTCGAAGACCGAGTTGAAGTAGACCTTCGACTCGTCCACGAACTGCTGCCACAGCTCGAGCGTCTCCTTGTCGCCGGACTGCAGGGCGACGACCCGCTTGCGGGCCCGCTCCTTGAACTCCTCGTCCGCGTCGAAGACCGCACGCGACGCCTTGTAGACCCGGTTCAGGTTGCTCATCGCCTGCTCGCCGTCGACGTCGGCCGCCGGGGCCAGCTCGCCGGGGTGCTCGAACAGGTACTGGATGAGCATGCCGAACTGGGTGCCCCAGTCGCCGATGTGGTGCCGGCCGATCGTCTTCTCACCGGTGAAGTCGAGCATGCCGCGCAGGGCGTCGCCGATGACCGCCGAGCGCAGATGGCCGACGTGCATCTCCTTCGCCACGTTCGGCTGGGCGTAGTCGACGACCGTGACCCCGGCGTCCTGGCGCAGCGGCACACCGAGGCGGCCGGTGTCGTCGGCGTAACGCGCCGCGAGGTTCTTCGTGATCGCCCGGTCCGAGAGCGTGACGTTCAGGAAGCCGGGGCCGGAGACCTCGACCTCCTCGATCACGTCACCGGTGACGAGATTGCCGACGACCTGCGCCGCCAGCTCCCGGGGGTTGGCCTTGGCCTTCTTGGCGAGGGCGAGGATGCCGTTCGCCTGGAAGTCGGCCCGGTCGCTGCGTCGCAGCAGCGGGTCCGCACCGGCGGCCTCCGGCAGGGTGGCCGAGAGGGCGGACGCGAGCTGCTGCTGGACGGAGTCGCTGAGGGACGTGACCGAGGCCATAGGAAGGGGAGCCGTTCTCCTCGTGGGGATGGATAGACCCAGCAAGTATCCCACGGGGGGTAAAGCGGTTTTCTCCGTCGCAGGGCCGTCTGTGAGAATGGAGCCTCACCCCGTTCAGAAAGAAGGACGTGCCGATCGTGGCTCAGAGCACCGAGACCACCGACTGGGTCTCCCGTTTCGCGGATGAGGTCATCGAGGAGTCGGAGCGCCGGGCACCGGGCAAACCGGTCGTCGTCGCGTCCGGGCTGTCCCCCTCCGGGCCGATCCACCTCGGCAACCTGCGCGAGGTCATGACCCCGCACCTCGTCGCCGACGAGGTGCGGCGCCGCGGGCGCCAGGTGCGCCACCTCATCTCCTGGGACGACTACGACCGCTACCGCAAGGTGCCGGCCGGGGTCGCCGGGGTCGACGAGACGTGGGCCGAGCACATCGGCAAGCCGCTGACCTCGGTCCCGGCGCCCAAGGGCTCGCCGTACCCGAACTGGGCCGAGCACTTCAAGGCCGCCATGGTCGCCTCGCTGGCCGAACTCGGCGTGGAGTTCGACGGGATCAGCCAGACCGCGCAGTACACCTCGGGCGTCTACCGCGAGCAGATCCTGCACGCCATGAAGCACCGGCGGGACATCGACGCCGTGCTCGCCCAGTACCGGACGAAGAAGGCCCCCGCCAGGAAGCAGCAGCAGAAGCCCGTCGACGAGGCCGAGCTGGAGGCCGCGGAGGGCTCCGGCGCCGCCGCCGAGGACGACGGCTCCGGCTCGGCCGGGTACTTCCCGTACAAGCCGTACTGCGGCAACTGCGAGAAGGACCTGACCACGGTCACCTCCTACGACGACGCCACGACCGAGCTGACGTACGCCTGCACGGCGTGCGGCTTCTCCGAGACCGTCCGGCTGAGCGAGTTCAACCGCGGCAAGCTGGTCTGGAAGGTCGACTGGCCGATGCGGTGGGCCTACGAGGGCGTCGTCTTCGAGCCCAGCGGCGTCGACCACTCCTCCCCGGGCTCCTCCTTCCAGGTGGGCGGGCAGATCGTCGGCATCTTCGGCGGCAAGCAGCCGATCGGGCCGATGTACGCCTTCGTCGGCATCTCCGGCATGGCGAAGATGTCCTCCTCGCGCGGCGGAGTGCCCACAGCCGCCGACGCGCTGAAGATCATGGAGCCCCAGCTCCTGCGCTGGCTGTACGCCCGCCGCCGGCCCAACCAGTCCTTCAAGATCGCCTTCGACCAGGAGATCCAGCGCCTCTACGACGAGTGGGACAAGCTGGGCGCCAAGGTCGCCGACGGGTCCGCGCTCCCCGCGGACGTGGCCGCGCACGCCCGGGCGGTCGGCACGGCCGCCGGCGAGCTGCCGTCGACCCCGCGCCCGATGCCGTACCGGACGCTGGCCTCGGTCGCCGACATCACCGCCGGGCACGAGGACCAGGCGCTGCGCATCCTCAGCGAACTGGACCCGGCCAACCCGCTCGGCACGCTCGACGAGGTGCGGCCCCGCTACGACAGGGCCGAGGCCTGGATCAACACACAGGTGCCGGCCGACCAGCGCACCATCGTGCGCGACGAGCCCGACGCCGATCTGCTGAAGTCCCTCGACGAGCCGTCCCAGGAGTCCCTGCGGCTGCTGCTCGACGGGCTCGCCGAACACTGGTCGCTCGACGGGCTGACCCACCACGTCTACGGCGTGCCCAAGGTCCAGGCCGGGTTCCCCGCGGACGCCACGCCCAAGGAACTGCCGCCGGAGATCAAGACCGCCCAGCGGACGTTCTTCGCGCTGCTGTACCACCTGCTGGTCGGGCGGGACACGGGACCGCGCCTGCCCACCCTGCTGCTGGCGGTGGGGCAGGAGCGGGTGCGGCGCCTGCTCGGCGCGTAGTGCTGTGCACCGCGTGAGAGGGGCCCTCGCCCGAGGGTCCCTCTCACGCGATGTGGTCCTCCTCCAGCTCCGCGTTGTAGCGGTTGGTGA
Source organism: Streptomyces sp. NPDC101225 (assembly GCF_044767585.1). Lineage (NCBI taxonomy): Bacteria > Bacillati > Actinomycetota > Actinomycetes > Kitasatosporales > Streptomycetaceae > Streptomyces > Streptomyces sp. NPDC101225. The sequence goes on along the minus strand of NZ_JBIWOE010000019.1, from coordinate 157,737 downwards.
AGCGATTGACCATGCGCTTGGCCTCCTCCGGAGGGAGCGCGTAGCTGAACTCCGCCTCGAAGTTCTCGCTGAACTCCCGGGGCGTCGGGTAGCTGCCGTCTATCGACTTCTTGAAGACCAGGTAGTAGTCCTCCTCCGTCGGCTCCGGCTCGCCGCCGCCCTCGCCCAGCTCACGCGTGCGGCCCGGACTGACCGGGATCTGGAAGCTGCCGGTCTCCTCCGGGGAGGGCTCCTCGTACAGGGGCTCCGGTTCGGGATACTGCTCGGCCGCCTGCTGCTCCGCGAACCACTGGGCGTACTGCTCGGGGTCGTAGTTCGGGTCGTAGTCGCCGTGATACTCGGCCTGCTGCGGCACGTTGAACCACGGGCTCTCTTCCGGCGCGGGCAGGTACTGCTCCGGAGGGGGCGGCGCCACGGCGGCGCGGCTCTCCACGGCGGGGGCCGTGACCTGGGGGGCCGGCGGCAGGACCGCGGGCTCGATCCCCGCGGCCGCCAGGCCCGAGGGGGCCGTCTCCGCCAGCGGGACGCCGTAGCGGGCCAGCCGCAGCGGCATCAGGGACTCCACCGGGGCCTTGCGGCGCCAGGCGCGGCCGAAGCGGGAGCGCAGCCGGGCCTGGTAGACCAGCCGCTCCTGCTCCAGCTTGATCACCTGCTCGTAGGAGCGCAGCTCCCACAGCTTCATGCGCCGCCACAGCAGGAACGTCGGCACCGGCGAGAGCAGCCAGCGGGTGAGGCGCACGCCCTCCATGTGCTTGTCGGCGGTGATGTCGGCGATGCGGCCGATCGCGTGCCGGGCCGCCTCGACGGAGACCACGAAGAGGATCGGGATCACCGCGTGCATGCCCACGCCCAGCGGGTCCGGCCAGGCGGCGGCGCCGTTGAAGGCGATCGTCGCCGCGGTCAGCAGCCAGGCCGTCTGACGCAGCAGCGGGAACGGGATCCGGATCCAGGTGAGCAGGAGGTCGAGGGCCAGCAGGACGCAGATACCCGCGTCGATGCCGATCGGGAAGACGTAGGAGAAGTTCCCGAAGCCCTTCTTGAGGGCCAACTCGCGCACCGCCGCGTACGAACCGGCGAAGCCGATGCCGGCGATGATCACGGCGCCGGTCACGACCACGCCGATGAGAATCCGGTGCATCCGAGTCAGCTGCAGTGGCGCGGCCACTCGTACTCCCCTCCCCTTGCGTGCTGTTGCGCGCAACAGAGTGGCACAAGTGTCCGGCGAACGCGGTGCCGGGACGGCGGAAGCCCGGTCCCCACCGGGGGCCGGACTCCGTCAAAAAGCGGTGCTGAGCTGCGACTTGGCGTCCAGATGTGACAGTCAGCTCTTCTTGGACGCTGAAGAGGACGGAGAGGGCGAAGACGACTTCGCGGCCTTCGACGGGGACGGGGACGCCTTCTTCGAGGCCGACGCGGACGGCGAGGGCTTCGAAGAACCCGAGCCGGAGCCTGCCCCCGAGCCGCCGCCGCCGTTCGCCGACGCGACCGAGGCGACGGCCTCCTTGGCCGCCTGCTCCGCGGCCTTCGACAGGGAGTCGGCGTCCGGGGTCTTCTCACCGGCCAGACCGGCGCCGTTGTAGTCGACCGTGACGACGACGTTCTCGACGCGCGTGACGACCGTCTGCTGCTTGAAGGCGCCTTCCTTCTTCTTCAGGTCGTAGCGCACCAGCGTCGCCTCGTCGCCCGTCCCGGCGACCGGCTGCGTCTTGGCGTTCTTCGCGCCCTCGACCCCCATGGCGTCCTTGACCTGCTTCGCGTAGTACGCGTGCGCCAGCCGGTCGCCCGCACCGCGCTGGGCGTCCGAATCGAAGCGCAGCAGCGAGACGTTGAGCCAGCGGAACTGCGAGCCCTTCACGCCGTTGTTGTCCAGGCTGCTCCAGGAGCAGCTCGCCCGGGTCGCGGTGTCGTCCGACGCGCCTTCCTTGCCGGACTTGGCACCCTTCGGCACCAGGGAGGTCAGCGTCTTCTTCGACAGCACCGCGCACGAGCCCGGCAACTTCCGGTACGCCGCCGCCTGCACCGTCGGCGACGCGCTCGCGCCCGACTGCGACGAGGACGTGCCGTCGCCCGCGTCCTTGCTCCCCCCGTCACCGGAGCCGGAGTCGGACGAGCAGGCCGCCGCGAACACCATCACGGGCAGCGCGAGCGCGCAGACGGCGACACGCCCCGCGCGCCTCGGCCGACGGTCTCGCTGGTTCCGCTGGTCTCGCTTCGCTGCTCGCTGCATGGTTCCTTCACTCATGACGCTGTGGTCCTGCGGTCGGCGGTTCGGGTCCGAGGGGCCACGGTACGCGGTGAGGAAACTGTGTGCTTCTGCTTCACGGGCTTTGCGGGCGGGCGGCCGGTACGGCCGAAAGGGGGTCAGCCGCCCAGGGTGTCGGCCAGCTGACTCGCCAGTTTCCGGGCCCTGTCCTGCATTTCCTTGCTGTCCGGGGCCACGCCGGCGACGGCCGGCTGCTCCTCGTACTGGATGGTCACAATGACGTTGGACGTGCGGAACGCCACAGTCACCGTGCGCTGCTGAGCCGTCGACGCGGAGCCGCTGAGCGCGTCGTCCAGGTACGCCTCGTCGCCGAGGTCGCTCAGGACGCGGGGCTGCAGATCGGACGGTGCGACGGAGGGGGAGGCGGAGCCGGAGGCCGGGGCGGAGGCCGCGCCGGACGCGGCGGGCGAGGCGCCCGGTCCGGTGGCGCCGGGCGCGGGATGTGCACCCGAGCCGCCCTCCGCGCTGCCGGAGGAGCCGGGCTCGGGCAGGTCGGCCGCCGTCTGCTTCTGCGCGAACAACTCCTGCGCCTGGGCGTCGTCGCTCACGGAGTTGTCGTAGGAGACGACGCGCTCGAAGTCGACGAGGAGATGGTCGGTCGCGTCCGACGACGGGACCTTCCAGCGGCAGCCCACCTTGCGGTCGGTGTCGTACGTGAGCGTGGCCTCGCCCTCGTACGCCTTCTCGCGCTGCTGCTCGTCGGTGATCTCCTTGATGCCGGGCAGCAGTGCGTCGAGGGTGCTGTGGCCGGGGGCGCCGCACGGCTCCGGGAGCGTGCGGTACTTGCCGGGCTGGGCCGCGGCGGTCGCGGTGCCGGCGTCGCCCGGGTTGGAGTCGTCGGTCGAACCACCGCCGCTCGAGCCACCGGTGCAGCCGGCCAGCAACGCCGCGAGGAGAGCGGCGACGCCGGATACGTAGGCCTTCCGCTGCACGGGCTGGCTCCTCTCGACGGTGGGGCTGGGGCCGTGGCTCCAGTGTCCCTGCTGGTTATTCGCTTGCCGGGCGGGGGCGTCCCCTGGAGACAATGTGTATCGCACGCACTGCCGTGGACGCCGGTCCGTCGACCTGTTTCAACGACCTTGGCGCCGGTTTTGCGCTTTCTTGCTTCTGTTGTGTTTCCGGGGGAATGAGGACGATATGTCGTACGTGGAAATGCCGGGCGCGAAGGTCCCGATCCGCCTGTGGACCGACCCGGCGTCGGTCGAGGAAGTGGCCCTCCAGCAGCTCCGCAACGTCGCGACCCTGCCCTGGATCGAGGGCCTCGCCGTCATGCCGGACGTCCACTACGGCAAGGGCGCGACGGTCGGCTCCGTCATCGCCATGCGGGGCGCGGTCTGCCCGGCGGCGGTGGGCGTCGACATCGGCTGCGGCATGTCGGCGGTCCGCACGTCCCTGACGGCGAACGACCTGCCGGGCGATCTGTCCCGGCTGCGGTCGAAGGTGGAGCAGGCGATTCCGGTGGGGCGGGGGATGCATGACGACCCGGTCGAGCCGGGCCGCTTCCACGCGCTCCCGACCGCGGGGTGGGACGACTTCTGGGGGCGGTTCGACGGGGTCGCCGAAGCGGTGAAGTTCCGTGCCGAGCGGGCGGCGAAGCAGATGGGGACCCTGGGATCGGGGAATCACTTCTGTGAAATATGCGTGGATGCGTCCGGTTCGGTGTGGATCGTGCTCCACTCCGGGTCGAGGAACATCGGCAAGGAGCTGGCCGAGCATCACATCGGCGTCGCGCAGAAGCTTCCGCACAACCAGGGCCTGGTCGACCGCGACCTCGCGGTGTTCGTCGCGGACACCCCGCAGATGGCGGCGTACCGCAACGACCTGTTCTGGGCCCAGGAGTACGCGAAGTACAACCGCACGCTGATGATGGCGCTCGTGAAGGACGTGATCCGCAAGGAGTTCAAGAAGGCGAGGCCGACCTTCGAGGCGGAGATCTCCTGCCACCACAACTATGTGGCGGAGGAGCGCTACGAGGGCATGGACCTGCTGGTCACCCGTAAGGGGGCGATTCGTGCGGGCTCCGGTGAGTACGGAATCATTCCGGGCTCGATGGGCACCGCCACCTACATCGTGAAGGGTCTCGGCAACGAGAAGGCCTTCAACTCGGCCTCGCACGGCGCGGGTCGGCGCATGAGCCGCAACGCGGCGAAGCGGCGCTTCTCGACCAAGGACCTGGAGGAGCAGACGCGGGGCGTGGAGTGCCGCAAGGACTCCGGCGTCGTCGACGAGATCCCGGGCGCGTACAAGCCGATCGACCAGGTCATGGACCAGCAGCGGGACCTGGTCCAGGTCGTGGCGAAGCTGAAGCAGGTCGTGTGCGTGAAGGGCTGATCCGACGCGGTGCTACTTGGCGTGCAGGACCGCGTAGATCATGACGAAGGCCACGATGTGGATGCCGAAGAGGAAGTACGCGAGGTAGTACCAGACGTATCGTTCGCGCTTCTTCTCCAGGGCGAGGCGGCGGCGTTCCGTGGCGTCGGGTGTCATGGCGCGCGGTGGACCTTGGTGTTGGACGCCTGGGCGCGGGGGCGCAGGACGAGGAGGTCGACGTTGACGTGGCTGGGGCGGGTGACCGTCCAGGCGATCGTCTGCGCCACGTCGTCGGCCGTCAGGGGGTCGGGCACGCCCTCGTAGACCTTCGAGGCCCGCTGCTCGTCGCCGCCGAAGCGGGTCAGGGCGAACTCGTCCGTCTTGACCATGCCGGGCGCGATCTCGATGACGCGCACCGGCTGGCCGACGATCTCCAGGCGGAGGGTCTCGGCGAGGACGTGCTCGCCGTGCTTGGCGGCGACGTAGCCCGCGCCGCCCTCGTACGTGCCGTGCCCGGCGGTGGAGGAGACGACGACCACCGTGCCGTCGCCGCTCGCCACGAGCTTGGGCAGCAGCGCCTGGGTGAGGTTCAGCGTGCCGATGACGTTCGTCTCGTACATCGAGCGCCAGTGGGCCGGGTCGCCGGTCGCCACCGGGTCGGCGCCGAGCGCGCCGCCCGCGTTGTTGACCAGGACGCCGACCGTCTTGAACGCGCTCGCGAATGCGTCGACCGCCGCACGGTCGGTGACGTCGAGCTGGTACGCCGCGGCCGAGTGGCCCGCCGCGTTGATCTCCTCCGCGACGGCCTCGATGCGGTCCTTGCGGCGGGCGGTGAGGACGACGCGGTAGCCGGCCGCGGCGAGCTGCCGGGCCGTGGCGGCGCCGATGCCGCTGCTCGCACCGGTCACGATCGCGATGCGGGAGGCGGCGGACGGTGCGGTTGCCATGCGGTGCTCCTGGTCTGCGGTGTGCGGTCGGCTCCGTTCAGCGTAAGTGAGGTTCAGCCGCCGTTCCTCGGCGCCCACATGATCACGGCCATTCCGGCCAGGCAGACGAGCGCGCCGGTGATGTCCCAGCGGTCCGGGCGGTAGCCGTCCGCGACCACGCCCCACAGGATCGACCCGGCCACGAAGATCCCGCCGTACGCGGCGAGGATGCGGCCGAAGTGGGCGTCGGGCTGAAGGGTGGCGACGAAGCCGTAGGCGCCGAGGGCCAGGACGCCCCCGGCCGCCCACAGCCAGCCGCGGTGTTCGCGCACGCCCTGCCAGATCAGCCAGGCGCCGCCGATCTCGAAGAGCGCGGCGACGGCGAACAGGGCTGCGGAGCGGGCGACGAGCATGACGGCAGCCTGCCATGCGCGCTGTCACCTGATGGACGGCGCCTGCCGCGCGCTCCGCGTGGGATACATCCGGTGGGATACGTCCGTACGCCCGCGGCGGAGTGAGGAGTGGTGGCATGCGCAGGGTTCTCCCGGTGTCGGTGGCGGCGTTCGCGGCGGTGGCCGCGGGGGTGGTGCCCGCTGCCGCAGGCGGCGGCGCTCCCGAGGCCGATCTGGCGTACCACGGCGTCGTCTCGATGGCCGGAGGCCGGGTGGACCTGCGGCTCGTGCCGCGCAACCACGGGCCGTCCGCCGTGCCGGACGCGACGGTGCGGCTGCGCTGGTCGGCGCCGCTCGTGGACCGGCAGTCGCTGCCCGAGGGGTGTGTGCGGTCGCAGGCGCGGGCCGTGCTGTGCCGGGTGGGGGCGCTGGCCGCGGACGACGTGGGCCGGCCGATCGCGCTGCGGGTGCGGCTGCGGGGCGCGCCGTCCGAGGTGGTGCTGGAGACGGACACGGTGTGGAGCGCGGGCGCCGTGGACCGCAACCGCCCGAACGACCGGCAGCGGGTGCTGGTCCTCGACACCGGCGACGCGTACCACTTCTAGGGATCGGCGGGAGCCGTACGATCTCCGCACGGTACGGACGCGCGGGCTGCGGGCGTGCGCGGTGTGGACGAGGAGGAGCGAGGCATGGCCGGGAACGCGCGGGAGCGGCTGCTCGAGGAGCTGTCCGAGGTCTCGCGCCGCTACATGGCCTCGTACGCCCTGTTCAACCAGGCCGTCGCCGACCGCATCGGGCTGCACCCCACCGATCTGCAGTGCCTGAACCTGCTGACGCTGGAGGGCGGGCCGGTGACGACCGGCCGGATCGCGGCGATGACGGGGCTGACGACCGGGTCGGCGACACGGCTGGTGGACCGGCTGGAGAAGGCGGGTTACGTCGTACGGCAGCGGGACGCGACGGACCGGCGGCGGGTGCTGGTGGCGACCGTGCCGGAGCGGATCGCGGAGTTCGGGCGGATGTGGGAGCGGCTGAGCGGCGGGTGGTCGGCGCTCTTCGACGAGCTGGACGACGCCGAACTGGCCGTGGTGATCGGGCACATGGGGCGCACCGTGGAGTTCGGCGCGGAGCAGATCGCGCGGTTGCGGGCGGGCGAGGTCTAGGCCGTGGCCCGCGCCTTGTCGCTGTCGGCGTCGTAACGCTCGCGTGCCGCGTGCACTTCGTCGAAGTGGGTCTCGGCCCAGGTCTTCACGGCGGTCATCAGCTGGGCGAGGCTGCCGCCGAGTTCGGTGAGCTCGTAGTCCACGCGGACCGGTACGGACGGGGTGACCGTGCGGGTGAGGATGCCGTCGCGCTCCAGCGAACGCAGTGTCTGCGTCAGCATCTTGGGGCTCACGCCCGCGATCTTGCGGCTGAGGTCGCTGTAGCGCATGGGCCCGGTGGCGAGCGCCGCGACGACCAGGCTGACCCACTTGTCGCTCAGGCGGTCGAGGAGCTGGTTGGTCGGGCAGGCGCGCAGGAAGGCGTCGTACGCGACGCGGGCCTGCTCGCGCTTCTGGGCCGCGTTCATGGTCGCCATGGGTCTCCTCCGGGTGCGGTAGGCACCTTCAGGTAACTACTTCCTCCTGGATAGTACCTCTCCCTAGGGTTGTTGCAGCACAGAGGAAACGGTACGAATCATCTCAATTCCGGGAGGCAGTCATGCGTGCTGCAGTGGTGAAGACCTTCGGCGGGCCCGAGAGCGTGGAGATCGTCGAGACCGAGGTGCCCGAGCCGGGTGCGCGTCAGGTGCGGATCAGGGTCGCGGCGGCCGCGCTGAATCCGGTGGACGCGGGTGTGCGCGGCGGGTTCTTCGGGGGTGCGGGCAAGCAGATCGGGTTCGGCTGGGACGTCGCCGGGACCGTGGACGCCACGGGTGTGGCGACGGCCTGGAGCGTGGGCGACGAGGTGGTGGCTCTGGACCCCGGCATGGTGCGGCCGCTGGGCACGCACGCCGAGTACGTCGTCGTCGACACGGACGCGGTGGCGAAGGCGCCGGCCACGGTCGACGCCGTGCACGCGGCGACCTTGCCGCTGAACGCCCTGACCGCCGAACAGGCCCTGGACCTGCTGGCGTTGGCGGAAGGGCAGTCGCTGCTGGTGACGGGCGCGGCGGGTGCGGTCGGCGGCTTCGCGATCCAGCTCGCCGTCGCCCGGGGCCTGTCGGTGACCGCGCTCGCCAGGGAGGGCGACGAGGAGCTCGTACGGTCCCTGGGGGCCTCCCGTTTCGCGTCCGGGACCGCCGAGGCGGGTGCCTTCGACGGCGTGCTGGACGCCGCGAACCTCGGTGCGGCGGCGCTGGAGTGGGTCCGGGACGGCGGCGTCTACGTGGGCGTCCGCCCCGGCGGCCAGCCGGATCCGGTACGCGGCATCCGGACCACCGCGGTCGCCGTCACCTCCGACGGAGCCCGCCTCGCGGGGCTGGCGTCCCTGGTCGACGACGGCGTCCTGACCCTGCGGGTGGCCGACACCTACCCCCTGGATGCCGCGGCCAAGGCCCACGCCCGCCTGGAGGAGGGCGGAGTCAGGGGCCGCCTGGTCCTGATCCCTTGAGCGACCTTCCGAAGCCCCTTGCGGGGCGGTTCCCCAAGGGTGGCCCGGCTCGGCGGAACGCCCTGAAGACGCCGGCGAGGCCCCCAGGCGGACCGCGCACCTCCCCGCGCCCCTGAGCGGCAGCACCGCCCGGGGGTGCGGGGAACCGCGCGCCCGACCACGACGCACCCGCACCCGCACCTGCACCCGCACCTGCCCTCCGGCCTACTCCGCCTCCGCCGAGTGTCCGGCCGCCTGCTCCGCCTCCGCCGAATGCCCGCCCCCCTGCTCCGCCTCCGTCGAATGCCCCGCCGCACCCCCCGGCAGCAGGCGTACGAGCGGCAGGCACAGGAGCACCGTGCCCGCGACGACGGCGAGGCTCACCAGCAGGCCGTGGGACTCGCCGCCCTCGGCCGCCCGGAAGTACACACTGGTCACCCCGGCGGAGCCACCCGCGTTGGCGAGTTGCTGCACCGCGTTGAGCGAGCCGCTCGCACTGCCCGCCTCCTCGGCGGCGATGTCGCCGATGGTGATGTCGTAGACGGTGCCGAAGCAGGTGCCCATGCCGAGGCCGACCAGGAGCAGGGGCGGGAGCAGGACCGGGCCGCCGCGGTCGGCGAGCAGGGCCAGCCCCCCGCAGCCGGCGAGGATCAGCAGCAGCCCGGCGACGACCAGCCGGCGGCCGTGGGTGTGGATCAGCCGGTAGCAGGCGACGGACGCGACGACGATGCCCGCCGAGAGCGGGATCAGGCCGAGCGCCGTGCCGGCGGGGGAGCGGCCGAGGCCCCGCTGGAAGTGCAGCGAGAGGACGTAGAGGAGGCCGGCGACCGCGGCGAAGGTGAGGACGCCGAGGACCAGGCCCGAGGTGAAGCCGCGGTTGCGCAGCAGGGTGGGGCGGATCAGGGGCTCCGCGGCGGTGCGCTGGCGGTGCCAGAACGCGGCGAACAGGGCGAGGCCCAGCGAGAGCAGCGCGAGCGGCCGGGCCGTCCAGCCAGCCGAGCCGTCGATGAGGCCGCCGAGCAGACCGAGCATGGCGCCGCCGAGGAGGGCGGAGCCCGGCCCGTCGACGCGGACGGACGGGTCGCCCGGGTCGCGCGGGAGCAGCCGTGCGGCGGCGAGCAGGGCGGCACCGCCGAGGAGCAGGTTGATCAGGAACATGGGGCGCCAGCCCAGGCCGGCGAGGTCGGCGTCGACGAGGAAGCCGGCGAGGATCGGCCCGCCGACGGCCGACAGCCCCATCACCGGCCCGAAGAGGCTGAACGCCTTGCCGATCTCCTCCCTGGGCCAGGTGGCCCCGAGGATGCCGAAGCCCTGCGGAACCAGCAGGGCACCGAAGGCGCCCTGGACCAGCCGGGCGGCGACCAGGAACGCGGGCGCCGGGGCGAGCCCGCACGCGAGCGAGGCCGCGACGAACCCGGCGAGCCCGGTCAGGAACAGCCGCCGGCGCCCGTACTTGTCGCCGAGCCGTCCGCCGGGCACCAGCAGCACGCCGAGCGCCAGGGCGTAGGCGGCACCGAGCCACTGCACGAGGCCGGCACCGCCGCCCAGGTCACGGGTGATCGTGGGCGCGGCGATGTTGGTGATCGTGCCGTCGAGGAGGTCGAGGACGTCGGCGGCGAGGACGACGGCGAGGACGGCCCAGCGGGTGCGGGCGGGGAGCGGTGGGGTATCTCTTGCGTTACGAAGAATCTGCGTCACGCAGATAAATATCCGTGACGGACCACGCACGGTCAACCGGTTGACGCGGGCTCAGCCCACGCCCTGCGCCGCGTACGCCGTCGGCGGCACCCCGACCGTCGCCGTGAAGTCCCGTACCAGATGGGCCTGGTCGGCATAGCCGAGGTCGGCCGCGAGGGCGGCCCAGTCCACGGCCTGGTCGCCCTCCGCGCGCTCCAGGGCCTCATGGATGCGGTAGCGCAGGATGACCCACTTGGGGCCGACCCCCACATGCCCGGCGAACAGGCGCTGGAGCAGCCGTACGGACATCCCCTCGGACCGGGCGAGGTCGGCGACACGGCGGATCGTGCGGTCGGTGCGGATACGGTCGGCCAGGGCCATGGCGAACTCGGCCTGCGGGTCGGGGCCGGGCCCCAGGGAGAGCAGGAAGCGGTCCAGCGCGGCCACGCGCGCGTCCTCGGCGCCGGGAGCGAGGACGTCCTCGGTGTCGGCGTCCGGGAGGCGGACCCGGCGGCCCGTCCACTCCGACACCGGCCGGTCGGGGAAGAAGGGCCGGAAGCCGCCCGGACGGAACTGGATCCCGCAGACTCGGCCCCGCCCCTCCAGCTTCTGCGTGAACAGTTCGAGCCCGATCCCGGCCACCTCGGCGAACTGCTCCTGGCCGGCGTAGCGCTGGAAGACGATGTTCACGCTGGGGTGGGGGACCACGTGGGAGGCGTACGGCTGCGTGAGGTCCCAGTCGATCAGCCAGTAGTGCTCCAGGTACGGCCGCAGCGGCGGTGCCGGTTCGCGGCGGCGGAAACGGACGCGCGCGAAGAGCTCCGCGGCGTCGACGATGCCTCGGGTGTCACGGCGTGGGGCGGCCATGCGCCGAGCCTAGGACGGGGCACTGACAGCCCGCGGAATACGCGGGGGGGTGGCCGCCGTTCCCAGGTATAGTTGAAGCGTCAACAAAGTGGAGGTTGAGCGACCATGCAGTTCGGGATCTTCAGCGTCGGGGACGTCACCCCGGATCCCACGACGGGCCGTACGCCGACCGAGCGTGAGCGCATCAAGGCCATGGTCGCGATCGCGCTGAAGGCCGAGGAGGTCGGGCTCGACGTCTTCGCGACCGGTGAGCACCACAACCCGCCGTTCGTGCCGTCCTCGCCCACCACGATGCTCGGGTACATCGCGGCGCAGACCGACCGGCTGATCCTCTCCACGTCCACGACCCTCATCACCACGAACGACCCGGTGAAGATCGCCGAGGACTTCGCGATGCTCCAGCACCTGGCCGACGGGCGCACGGACCTGATGATGGGGCGCGGCAACACCGGCCCGGTCTACCCCTGGTTCGGCAAGGACATCCGCCAGGGCCTCAACCTGGCGATCGAGAACTACGCGCTGCTGCACCGGCTGTGGCGCGAGGACGTGGTGAACTGGGAGGGCAAGTTCCGTACGCCGCTGCAGGGCTTCACGGCCACGCCGCGGCCGCTGGACGGGGTCCCGCCGTTCGTCTGGCACGGCTCCATCCGCTCGCCGGAGATCGCCGAGCAGGCCGCGTACTACGGCGACGGCTTCTTCCACAACAACATCTTCTGGCCCGCCGACCACACCCGGCGCATGGTCGAGCTGTACCGGACCCGCTACGCGCACTACGGGCACGGCACGCCCGAGCAGGCGATCGTGGGCCTCGGCGGTCAGGTCTTCATGCGGAAGAACTCGCAGGACGCGGTGCGCGAGTTCCGCCCGTACTTCGACAACGCGCCGGTGTACGGCCACGGGCCCTCGCTGGAGGACTTCACCGAGCAGACCCCGCTGACCGTCGGCTCCCCGCAGCAGGTGATCGAGAAGACGCTGGCCTTCCGGGAGTACGCCGGTGACTACCAGCGCCAGCTGTTCCTGATGGACCACGCCGGGCTGCCGCTGAAGACCGTGCTGGAGCAGCTCGACCTGCTGGGCGAGGAGGTCGTGCCGGTGCTGCGCCGGGAGTTCGCCGCCGGACGCCCGGCCGGCGTGCCCGAGGCGCCGACCCACGCGTCCCTGCTGGCCGCCGCGCAGAACCCCAAGGACTCCAACGACTCGAAGGACTCGAAGGACTCGCAGGACTCGCAGGACTCGAAGGACTCGCAGGAGGAGGCCGCCGTATGAAGCTCGTCGTCGTCTCGGCGGGACTGAGCGTCCCGTCGTCCACCCGGCTGCTGGGCGACCGGCTCGCGGCCGCGCTGGGCCGGCAGGCCCCGGCCGAGCTCCAGGTCGTCGAAGTGCGCGACCTCGCCGTGGAGATCGCGCACCACTTCACCAACGGGTTCCCGGGCCGGAACCTGTCCGCCGCCCTCGACGCCGTGACCGCTGCCGACGGGCTGATCGTCGTCACCCCGGTGTTCTCGGCCTCGTACAGCGGCCTGTTCAAGTCCTTCTTCGACCTGCTCGACAAGGACGCGCTGGCGGGCAAGCCGGTGCTGATCGCCGCGACCGGCGGCACGGCCCGGCACTCGCTGGTGCTGGACCACGCGCTGCGCCCGCTCTTCTCCCATCTGCGCGCCGTGGTCGTACCCACCGGCGTCTACGCCGCCTCGGAGGACTGGGGTGCCGAGGGCCTGGACGACCGGATCGAGCGGGCGGCGGGCGAGCTGGCGGCGCTGATGACGGACCGGCCGGTGAGCGGGCCGGCGAAGGACGGCTTCACCGTGGTGCCCTTCGCCGAACAACTGGCGGCGCTGTCGCCCGCGGCCGACGGCCACTTCGGTGAGAAGACGGTAGGCGTCCCGCCCGGGTTGCCTCGGTGACGGTGAGAGCCCGGTAAAAAGGCTGATCTTAGGCAGGCGTGCTCGGCGGAACCGCGGTGGGCCGAGGCAGACTGGGTACGTGTCCCAGACTGTGCTGCTCGCCGAAGACGACCGTGCCATCCGTCATGCCCTGGAGCGGGCCCTGAGCCTGGAGGGCTACCAGGTCACCGCGGTCGCCGACGGCGTCGAGGCACTGGCACAGGCCCACAAGTCGCCGCCGGACGTGCTCCTGCTGGACGTGATGATGCCCGGCATCGACGGGCTCCAGGTCTGCCGGGTGCTGCGCGCCGAGGGCGACCGGACACCGATCCTGATGCTCACCGCGCTCGTCGAGACGGCGGACCGCATCGCGGGCCTGGACGCGGGCGCCGACGACTACGTGGTCAAGCCGTTCGACGTCGACGAGGTCTTCGCGCGGCTGCGCGCCCTGCTGCGCCGCACCAGCCCGGACCACGCCGCCCCGGTGGACGCGCCGAAGGAGCAGCCCCAGGTCTCCGACCGGCAGATCGAGGCGGCGGGGCTGCGCATGGACGTGCAGGCACGGCGCGCCTGGCGCGGGGAGCGCGAGCTGGAGCTGACCCGCACGGAGTTCGAACTGCTGGAACTGCTGGTCCGCAACGCCGGGATCGTCCTCGACCACGCCACCATCTACGACCGCATCTGGGGCTACGACTTCGGGCCCGGCTCCAAGAACCTCGCCGTCTACGTCGGCTATCTGCGCCGCAAGCTCGACGAACCGGGGGCGCCGGCGCTGATCCACACGGTCCGCGGTGTGGGTTACGTGCTGCGGGAGGACTGAGTGGGCCGGCTCAGGCGGCTGCTGGACAGACGGCGGCCCGGGCTGGTCTCGCTGCGCACCACGTTCGCGGTGTCGTTCGCGGCCGTCACCGCGGCCGTGACGGTGCTGGTGGGCGTGCTGTCGTACGGCGCGGCCGCCCGGCTGGTCCGCGTCGACCAGGAGTCGGTGTTCGACCAGGTCGTCCAGGACGTACGCGACGAGGTGCGGCAGCACCGGATGACGCCCGAGGACTTCTCCTCGTCCGCGCCCGGCCACGACGTGGTGCGGCCCGCGCGGACGGACGTGCAGGTGCTCGGGCCGACCGGCGACGTCGTCGACCGGGGCAGGCCCGGGCTGCCGGTCGGCGCGGACGACCGCGCGATCGCGGCCGGCCGCACCGCCGGGAAGGTGGTCGAGCACAAGGACGTCTACGTCGCCGCCGACATCTACCGCATCGCGACGGTCTCGCTGGGCGAGGGGCGGGGCGCGGTGCAGGTCGCGCAGGAGTTCAGCGACACCGAGGACCTGCTGCGGGCGCTTCAGCAGCGCACGCTGATCCTGATGGGCGCGGTGGTGGTCGCCGCGGGCCTGTTCGGCTGGTGGCTGGCCCGGCGCATCACCCGCCGGCTGGTCATCCTGACCTCGGCCGCGGAGGGCGTCGCCCGCACCCGCCGGCTCGGCATCGACGTGCCCGTCACGGGCTACGACGAGGTCGGCCGCCTCGGCCGCGCCTTCGACCGCATGCTGGGCCGGCTCGCGCAGTCGGAGGAGGACCAGCGCCGGCTGGTCCAGGACGCGGGCCACGAACTGCGCACGCCGCTCACCTCGCTGCGGACGAACATCTCGCTGCTGCGCCGTATCGACGAACTGCCGCCGGCCGCCCGCGAGGAGCTGGTCGCCGACCTCGGCCAGGAGGCCCGCGAGCTGACCGACCTGGTCAACGAGCTGGTGGACCTCGCGGCCGGGCAGTCCGACACCGAGCCTCCGCAGCGGGTGGACCTGGCCGAGATCGCCGAGGACGTCGCGGGGCTCGCCCGGCGCCGCACCGGCCACGAGATCCGGGTCCGCGCGAGCGGCGACACGACGGCCGACGGCCGCCCCGGCATGCTGCAGCGCGCGATCTCCAACCTCGTCGAGAACGCGGCCAAGTTCGACCGCGACGGCACGGGCCCCATCGAGATCGCCGTCCTCGGGCCCGCCCGCCCGGGCACGGTCCGCGTCGAGGTCCTCGACCGCGGGCCCGGGATCGCCGACTGCGACCTGATGCGCATCTTCGACCGCTTCTACCGCGCGGCCGACGCCCGCTCCCTGCCCGGCTCCGGCCTCGGCCTCTCGATCGTCCGCGAGGTCGCCACGGCCCACGGCGGCGCACCCTTCGCCTTCCAGCGGGAGGGCGGCGGGTCGGTGATCGGGTTCACGGTGGTGGGGGTGCCGGGGAACACGACGCAGGGCCCGGCCTGACCGACACGGCGCACCCGGCCCGCACACGACAAGGGCGGGGCCGGAGATCCTGCTGCTTCGCCGGCCACGGCTGGTCGAGCGCCCATCCGGAGAACCGCCCATCGGGTGGTCGTCTCGGGATGGCGGGATACCCCGTGTCGTGCGGAGAGGGCCGCGACGATGCCGGTCCCGCGACCGTTCTCCCTGTGTTCGGCAGGGCGGGGGCTGTCACGGGACGTGTGTCGTCGGGGCACCGGCCCCGAGTCGATGACCTCGATGCGCAGGGCGCGGCGGCCGCCGACGTCGGGCAGGGACAACCGCAGCGCCGCCGGCGGCCGTGCGTGGGCGATCGCGTTGGTGGTCAGCTCCGAGATCACCAGGAGAGCGTCGTCGGTCGTCGGGGTGGGCACGCGCCATCGGGCGAGGACGGTGCGTGCCCGTCGGCGTACGACGGAGACGGCCTCCGGGATGTGCGGCAGCGCGCAGACCAGCTCGGCGTGCGAGTGCTGCGCGATTTCTGCTTCTGCGGTCAGACGTGTTCGTGGCGGGGACGCTCGTCCTCGGCCAACTCGACCGGTCGTTGCCTCTCATGTCGGAAGCGGAGGCTGGAACCGTGCCACCGGTGACGGACGGATCACTCGGCGGTGGCGAGGATCTGCGTCAACGCCGCGACGGCCTCTTCGGCGTCGTGGCCCTCGGCGCGGACGGTCACGGTGCTGCCGACGGTGGCCCCCAGGCCCATGACGGCGAGGACTCCGGTCGGATTGACCGTCCGGTTGCCGTACTCCAGTTGTATGGCACTGGTGAATGTCGCTGCGGCGCGGGCGAGTCGGCCCGCGGGCCGGGCGTGGAGGTCGGCGGGCAGGACGACGGCCGTCTCGTGCTTGGACGCGGTCGCTGCGGTGGTGGCGGTGGACTCAGAGCTTGTGGACATGGCGGGCCTCCTTGGCGGCGTCGGCGACGGTCTTGAGGTCGGCGCCGGATGCGGCGGTGACGACGGCTGCGACGGCTCCTTCGACGAAGGGCGCGTCGACGATCAGCACGTCAGGGCGGGGATGGTCGTCCAGGACGGTGCGGGCGGTCAGGACGGAGCTGCCGAGGTCGGGCAGGACGACGACGCCTCCGCCGCGGTCGACGCTGCGGATGGCGTCGAGGACGAGGTCGTAGCTGGTGCCGATCCGGCTGTCGTCGGTGCCTCCGGCAGTGCCGAGGGGAACTGCGTCGGAGCCGATCTGCTCCACCAGCAGGCGAAGGCCCGCGGCGAGCTCGGCGCTGTGGGACACGAGTACGATGCCGACAGATGCGCTCATGAACAGTTACGGTAAATCTCGGAACGCTGTTCAGCAATAGTGAATCAGGGAGAACTTTCGATGGTGCAGGCGGTGCAGCGGGCGGTGCAGATACTGCGGGAGCTCGCGTCCACCGGGCCCCGGCTCGGCGTGACCGAGTTGGCCGACCGTCTGGGCGTGGCCAAGCCGACCGTGCATGCGCTGCTGCGCACGCTGGAGGCCGAGGGGCTGGTCGTACAGGACCGGGACAGCTCGAAGTACCAGCTCGGACCGGACCTGGTGCAACTGGGCAATGCCTACCTGGACACCCAGGAGCTGCGGACCCGCTCCCTGACCTGGGCGGACCAGCTCGCGAATCGGACGAACGAGGCGGTCTGGGTGGCCGTGCTCACCGGCGACCACGTCCTGGTGGTGCACCATGCGTTCCGGCCCGAGGGGGCTGTGCAGATCCTTGAGGTGGGCGCCAGCATTCCGTGGAGCACGTGTGCCCTGGGGAAGGCCATCGCAGCCTTCCTGCCGGCCGGCGAGCGTGAGCGGCTGCTCGCGGGTGAGCCGGCCGTGCTCACCGGCGCCAGCATCACCGATGCGGAGGAGCTGGCAGGTCAGCTGAAGGAGGTCCTCAGGACGGGGTACGCGATGGAGGATCAGGAGTCCGCCATCGGGGACGCGGGGATCGCGTCTCCCGTCTTCGACCGTTCCGGTGAGGTGGTCGGCGCTCTCGGCATCGTCGGCCCCGTGGAGCGGCTGCTCGCCGAACCGGCACGTCAGGAACTTGCCGTCGCCGTCCGGGAGACCGCCCGCAACCTTTCCCGCGATCTGGGCGCCCCTCGCGGGGCGGCCGCACGCAGCACCGTGACCTGACCCGAACGCGGTGGCAGTCGTCCGCCGTCCCGCCCCGCCTCTGATCCAGGCCCCTCCGCAGCTGCCGAGGGGCCTTCTTTGCGCCCGCGGAACCCCAGCGCTGCCGAAGCCCTTGACAGGTCGGAAACACGGCCTTAATTTCCAGAACAACGTTCATCCATGATGAACAATCTGCAGCCGGAAGGTTGAAGCTTCCCGGCTTCCCCCTGAGCGGCCGCCAGGTTGCCCGACCCTGACCACCTGGCGGCCACCTCCCCCTTCACAACCCGCTCCACGCGGAGGAGGTGAGACGCCCGAGCCGCCGCACGGCGCCGGGCGCCTTCCATGGAAGAAAACACCTACTCACAGAAGCTCCTGGCCGAGCTGCTGGGCACCGCGATGCTGGTGTTCATCGGCGTCGGTTCGGTTCCCGCTACGCTCATCGTCAACGGCAAGGCCCCGTTCACCTTCGCCGACCTGGGCATGATCTCGCTGGCGTTCGCCACGGTCGTCATCGCGATGATCTACGCGATCGGCCACATCTCCGGCTGCCAGATCAACCCGGCCATCACCCTCGCGCTCGCCACGACGGGGAAGATGCCCTGGCGGGACGTCCCCGGCTACATGGCCGCCCAGGTCCTCGGCGCGTTCCTGGGAGCCCTCGCGATCATCGGGGTGCTCGGTCACCAGGCCGTCACCGTCGGCCTGGGCATCGCCTCGTACGGCCCCCAGGTCAGTGCCGGTCAAGCCTTCTTCGCCGAGGCCGTCGGCACCGCCATCCTCGCTTTCGTCGTCTTCGGCGCCATCGACCGTCGTTCGGCCGGCGGCTTCGCCGGACTCGCCATCGGCCTGGCCGTGTTCGCGGTCATCATGGTGGTCGGCCCCGCCACCAGCTCCGCGATCAACCCCGCCCGCGTCGTCGGTCCGATGCTGGTCGGCCAGGTGTTCGACGGCACGGTCCACTGGAGCCAGCTCCCGGTCTACCTGATCGCCGACATCGTGGGCGCGGTTGCCGCCGGCGTCCTGTACGTCGCCCTGAACGCCCGCCGTCGCACCGCCACCGCTACCGCCACCGATGCGACGGCCGAGCCGGTCGCCGCCGCTTGAGGAGTCCTTGCCATGAAGAAGTTGATCAACGCCCCTGAAGCGGTGCTGGCCGAGGCGCTGTCCGGGATCGCCGCCGCCCACCCCGGTCTGAAGGTCGACGCGGAGAACAAGGTGATCGCCCGCGCCGCAGGGACCAGGCCGGGCAAGGTCGCTCTCGTCTCCGGCGGCGGATCCGGGCACGAACCCCTGCACGGCGGCTTCGTGGGACACGGCATGCTCGACGCCGCCTGCCCCGGCGAGGTCTTCACCTCTCCCGTTCCGGGCCAGATGCTGGCCGCGGCCCAGGCCGTCGACGGCGGCGCGGGCGTGCTGTTCATCGTGAAGAACTACACCGGCGACGTCCTCAACTTCCGGATGGCCGCCGAACTGGCTGCCGAGGAAGGCATCACCGTGGAGACCGTCCTGGTCGACGACGACGTCGCTGTCCAGAATTCCACCTGGACCGCCGGACGCCGGGGCACCGGGGCCACCGTCTTCGTCGAGAAGATCGCCGGAGCCCTCGCCGAGCAGGGCGCCAGCCTCACCGAGGTCGCGGACATGGGCAAGCGGGTCAACGCCGCGTCCCGGTCCTTCGCCGTGGCACTGACCGCCTGCACCACCCCCGCCTCCGGCAAGCCCGGATTCGATCTGCCCGAGGACGAGATGGAGGTCGGCGTCGGCATCCACGGCGAACCCGGACGGAGCCGCGAGAAGCTCCGCCCCGCCAAGGAGATCGTGGCCACCGCGCTGGACGCCATCCTCGCCGACCAGCCCCTCGACCCCGGTGACGAAACCGTCGTCATGGTCAACGGCCTGGGCGGCACCCCTCTCCTCGAGTTGTACGTGGTCTTCAACGACGTCATCGCCGCACTCGCGCAAAAGGGCGTGGTCGTTGCCCGCAGCCTCGTCGGCAACTACGTGACCAGCCTGGACATGGCCGGTGTTTCCGTCACCGTGTGCAAGGCCGATGCCGACATGCTGTCCCTGTGGGACGCTCCCGTGAACACCCCGGCCCTGCGCTGGGGCATCTGACGGAGCCGGGGGCGGGGCCACGCGCGACACGAGGGCCGGATCAGATGCTTTCCCGTCGTCCGCCCGCCCGGACCGCACCCTTCGCGTCTTCCCCCGCCCCCGGCTCCCCCGACCGCAGACCAGCCTTCTACCGACCATGAACGGAGACTCCGTGGACACCGACCTCGCCCGCACGTGGGTGCAGGCCATCGCAGCCGCCGTGGAGCAGCACAAGGACCACCTCATCCAGCTCGACTCGGCCATCGGCGACGCCGACCACGGCACCAACATGCACCGCGGCTTCTCCGCCGCCGTCACGGCCCTGGCCGACTACGAGCCGGACACCGTCGGCGCCGTACTGGTCAAGACGGGCACCACTCTCATCTCCACCGTCGGCGGCGCCTCCGGACCGCTCTACGGCGGCGCCTTCCGCGCCATCGGCAAAGCGCTGGACGCCCCCGTCGCCGACACACAGCTGGTCGCCGCCGCACTGGCCGACGGCCTCGCGAGCATCGAGAAACTCGGTGCGGCCGCACCCGGGGACAAGACGATGATCGACGCCTACGCCCCTGCGCTGGCCGCCTTCCGGCAACGGGCCGACGCCGGGGCCGGCCTGGCCGCCGCGGCCGTGGCCGCCGCCGACGCCGCGGAAGAGGGCATGCGCGCCACCACCCCGATGCAGGCCCGTAAGGGCCGCGCGTCCTACCTCGGCGCCCGCAGCATCGGCCATCAGGACCCCGGTGCCACCTCCACCGCCCTGGTCTTCCGCGCCCTCGCCGAGACGCTGGGGCCCCGATGACCGGCCGCCGCACCTACACCGGGCACGCCGCCGCGCCCGGCACCGCCCTCGGCGTCGTCCATCGCACCGACCGGCCACTCACCACAACGGCGCTGCCCCACCGCGCCGCCGGCGACCCCGCGCAGCGGATCACCGATGCCTTCGACGCCGTAGCCGCCCGCCTGCTCGACCTGTCCACCGCGCTGCGCGCACGGGGCAAGGACGATCAGGCCGACATCATGGAGGTCAACAGCTACATCGCCCAGGACCAGGATCTGCGCGACCAGGCCGTCAGGAGGGCGAACGACGGCCGGCCGGTACCCGTCGCCGTCCGCCAGGCCATTGACGCCTACGCCGGAACCATCGCCGCCCTGGACGATCCCACCCTCGCCGAACGGGCGGCGGACGTCCGGCAGGTCGGCCGCCGCGTCCTGGCCCACCTCCACGGCCAGACGGGCCCCGCCACCGACCAGCCGCTCGTCCTGGTCGCCCACGAGATCGGCGCCGCCGACCTGCTGGAACCCGGTCTGACGGTGACCGCCGCGATCTCCGTGACCGGCGGCCCGAATGCGCACGCCGCGATCGTCGCCCGCTCGCTGGGCATCCCGTTCCTCCTGGGCGTCGACCCCGAGTTGCTCGAACTGCCGGACGGGCAGGAGATCCTGCTCGACGCCGATCGGGCCGGCGCGGTCGCCCACCCCGACGCCGAGGAACGCACCCGGACGCTGCGAGCCATGGAGACCGCCCGAGCTCGCAGGCTCGCCCTCGCCGAAGAGCGTCACCTGCCCGCCGAGACACTCGACCAGCACCGCATCGTGCTGCGGGCCAACGTGGCCACAGCGGCCGAGGCCCGCACGGCGGTGACCACGGGTGCCGAGGGTGTCGGCCTGCTCCGTACCGAGCTGCCCTTCCTCAACCATCCGGCGTGGCCCACCCGTGAGCAGCACGCGGCCACCCTCGTCCCCGTGTTGCGTGCTCTCACCGGGCAGGTCGTCACGGCTCGCACGCTCGACTTCGCCGACGACAAACTGCCGCCGTTCCTCGCCGCGGGCCGCGAGGGCCGACGGCTCGGGCGGGGCCTCCCCCTGATGCTCGCCCGGCCCGATGCCTTCGCCGACCAGTTCCGCAGCCTGCTGAGCGCCGGAGCCGACAACGACCTGCGCATCATGATCCCCATGGTCGCGAGCGTCGACGAACTGCGCGCCTGCCGGCGCCTTCTCGAGACCGCGGCCGCCGAAGCCTGCGTACCTGTGCCGCCTCTGGGCATCATGGTGGAACTTCCCGAAGCGGTGGCCGCGGCCGACGACCTCGCCCGTGAAGCCTCCTTCCTCTCCATCGGCAGCAACGACCTCACCTGCCAGATTCTGGGACTGGACCGGCGCGACCCCGCCGCCACACCCGCGATGGCGGCACACCCCGCCGTACTCGATGCCATGGCCCGTGTCGTCACCGCCGCTCACCGCCACGATCGTCAGGTCTCCGTCTGCGGCGACGCCGCTGCTCACCCCCTCGTGGCCCCCCTCCTCATCGGCCTCGGCTGCGACAGCCTCTCGGTCGGCCCCGCCGCCCTCGACGAGACCCGTGCCCGCATCCGCCGACTCCGTCGCGACACCTGTGCCTCCCTGGCCGCCGCCGCCCTCACCCGCGAAACCCCCGAAGAGGTCTGGCAACTGGTCGAACAGCACTGCCGGCCTTCGCTGCCGTGAGAAGCAAAGGCCGGAAGCATGAAGAAGTTCATCAACTCGCCCGACCACGTGCTCGACGACGCTCTCGTCGGTGTGGCCGCAGCGCACCCGTCGCTGACGGTCAACTCCTCCGACCGCTCCATCGCCCGCGCGAGCGGGCCGACGCCCGGGACGTCGACGGTGTCCTTTCGATGCCCACGGCATTCCCGTGCCGCCCTTCCACACCCCTGTGGACAACCCGCTCTGGCGGTGGGTACGTCGATCCATTTGCCTGTGGGCTCTGAACACGATCGGGCCCGATGCGCCGGCCGATCAGCCGGCCGCCCAACGAGAAGCCCACCATCCTGGAGCCCACGCGTGACCGAGCCCGCCACCAAGGCGCCGGGGGTGCGCCGCCCACCTGGGACACGGTCGACAAGTGGGCCGCCGGCATCTCCGACACGCCCGCTCCGGGAGCTGGTCGGGGTCTACGGCGGCGATCACCGGCCATCGCTCTGGGACGCCGGTGTCGTTCAGGAGCGCGACATCGCGGCGTTCAAGCACCTCAAGGCTGGCTGGCGACCGGACAAGGTCGAGTTGGTCTATTCGGCGGCACGTGATCGCCACACGTGGGTTCACTCCTAACGGTTGGCCGGGTTGCAGCCAACTTTCGCCGTATATGGCTTGTTCGCGTCATTAAAAGCCGGTTTCGAGCACGAAGTACGGCAGCTGCCGTGTGTCGAGCTGAAGGTTTCTGTGACGGAGGTGGTGAGCGACCCGGAACTCGCCGCCACCGTGCAACTCCGGCTGGACGAGGCACGCACCTGCTACGAGCACGGCGCCTACACGTCGGCGGTCATCATGCTGGGCAGCCTTCGGGGGGTGCTCGCGCATGCCGAGCAGCAGGTGCACGCATGCCGAAGCCATTGCGGAACATGGGGTTGAATGACTTCGTCGACTTCGCGTACGAAAACAAATGGATCGAGCACGATGCCAAACCGGCCTCGGAGCTGGTCCGGCACTACAGGAATCTCGTCCATCCCCTGGCAGAGAAGCGGACCGGACACGTACCGAACCGCGACACGCTCGATATGTGCTGGCCGGTGGTGAAATGCCACGCTGAACGATCTCGCGGCGACGGCAGCAGCCCCTCCCGCTCCGCCTACTCCGCGTGCGCCCGCAGAGCGAGGTCGTGGTTGCAATCCCAATGCCTCCACGCAACGCCCAACGCCGGCCTCTGTCGCTCGTCGCCGTCCGATTGGGCGAACAACAGGCACTTGAACCGCGGGTGCTTGCTTCACGCAGGCGGAGGAAACGCGGAGTGTTTGACGGCGCTTCCTTCGCCCGCAGGTAAAACGCTACTTCGAGGCGTCCTCGATGGCCTCGAAGATGTCGGCGTCGGTCTCCTTCTGCCAGTCGGGCAGGGCGGGCCAGTCGGCGACGTATCCGGGCTTGGGGTTCTCGAAGTGCTTGTACATCTGGGCGGTCCAGCAGGTGGCGACGAAGCGGCTCTTCTGCTCGCGCGTGAGCCGGGATGCGTGGCCGTCGCTGCGGTCGAGGAAGTGTCGCACCTGGTCGAACACCGCGCCGGCGGCCTGGCGCTCCCACTCCGGGGTCTCTTCCCAGGGGGTGATGTAGCCGGGCTTGGGTTCGCCAGGGAAGTGCTTTCGAACGCCGGTGATCCAAGCCTCGCGGAACACGCGTGCGCCCTCGATCTGCGACATGCCTTCCCCTCTCGTCACGTCGTGCACAGTGCGTCGATCTCGGCGCCCAGTTCGACCACGCGGGCGTCGCGGGCGAGGGGGCCGAGGTCGGTTCGTAGCCCCTGGAGTTTACGGGCGACGTAGCCGGAGGACGTCGCTCGGGCGAGTTGCAGGGCCTCGCGGCCGTAGGTGAGGACCTGGTCCGGGTCGTGCCGCTTGGCGCCGATGGACGCGAGGTCGGTCAGGACGGCGCCGCGGCGCCGGAAGGACTGCCCGGAGGCGAGTACGTCCTGGCTCAAGGCAGTGGTGAGGGCCCTCTCGGCGAGGTCGAGGCGGCCGAGTTGGAGGTAGCGGGCGCCGCGTTCCTCGGCGAGGCGGGAGCCGTCGAAGCGCAGCCAGCCGCCGTTGTGGAACGGGCCATTGAGATCTGCGACCTTCTCCGCCTCGTCCAAGGCGCGCTCACAGGCGGACAGGTTCCCGAGTCCGGCATACGCCTCGGCCTGAACAGAGGCGACCCAGTGGCGGGTGGACAGGGAGTTGTCTCCTCGCCGCGCCACCCTCTCAGCAGCCGAGAGCGCGGTTGCGGCCTCGGTGTAACGCCGTTCGTAGAGGTCGACGTAAGCGTGTCGGATCAGAGCGCATGCCCAGAGGTCGTAGGACTTGGCGTCCTTGCTGACGGAGGCTGCGAGCGTGTAGGAGGCCGCTGCGTCGGTGTAGCGGTTGCCGTCGAAGGCCAGTTCGCCGGCGAGCTGGAAGAGGTCGCCGGCTGCGCTGCAGGGCCTGGGCTTCCGTCGCCGGCCGGCCGGCGAGGGTGTCGTGGAGTGCAGTGAGCTGGTCGCGAACGATCGGGTACACGGAGCCCTTGGCGCGGGCAAGTTGGTACGCCTGCCACAGGTGGCCGTTCATGCGGAGGAAGTCCTCGGACGTTCCGCGTCGCGCTCCGTCGGTGAGGGCACCGTTCTCGTCGTCCGGGAGGGCCACGAGGGCGCTGGTGACGGCTATGGCGCGCAGGAACTCGCGTCGGATCATGTCGTCGAGGTCCCCTGAGCCGTGGTGGTCGCGAGGCGGCGACCCTGCCGACTCCGGACGGGCTGCTTGTGGCTGTCCCACCAGGGTGTCGAGTTCGTCAAGGTCGAGGTGCAGGAGTTCGGCCAGCCGTGGCCGTAATGGCGGCTGGGGTGTGGTGGTCCGGGTCTCCCAGCGCCCGATCGTGCGCCGGTCGACGCCGAGGGCGTGCGCGAGCGCTTCCTGACTGTAGCCCAGCACCCTGCGCCGTTCCGCAAGCCCCATGCCGCCCCTTTCCACGTTCCCGTGCGTGTCTACCCTGGCGGCGCTGATCTGTCCCATGAGTGTCCCAGGACTGCCTCGTGGATGCCGTGGTCCGCGCCAACCCGCTCCGGTTTTCTGGACGTTGTCAGCCACGACAACGGTGGACACCGGAGAAGGGGTGCGGGCATGAGAACGCAGAGGGCCATGTCGTCCGAGGCGGGGCAGCTCCCGATCGTCCTGGAGGCGGTCGACGAGAGCGTGGCCACGGCACTCGCCGTCGGGCTGGCGATGCCCGATCGCTCGGTGATCGACGCGACGACCCGGGGCCTGGTCAGTCACCTCAGAGTGCTGATGGCCGAGGACCTCGGCTTCGACGAGGACCCGGCCGTGCAGGCGCTGTGCCGGGAGGGCTACCGGGTCCTCGACCTCACGCGCCGGCCCACTGCGGAGTCCACCCACTTCGGCGCCTACCAGTACATGCGTGAAGTCGGCCTGCTGACCAGGCGCTTCGCCGATGTCTACCGCGAGGCGCAAGAACAGGACGAAGCCGATGCCTGACGAAGCCCCCACCGATCTGCCCATGCGTTGGCGGGGAGCGACATTGCCTGAGCAGGAACGGACACGACGCCTCTTCATCAGTCCACCTGGCCTCCCGCCCATAGTCCGGCAACCCGAGAAGAGCCACCGCGAACAGTGAAGAAACACATCACGGCCCAGGTCATGTACGTCGTCTCGGTCCTAGCGCTCGGCGGCTCGATCACGCTTGCGGTGTCGCGAGGATGGTGAGACAGGGAAGCAACAGGCGCCGTGGTCCTTACGGCTGGTGGCAGTGGCTGTTGCCAGCCCTGCTCATCGCCTCCACCTCACCGGTCGCCTGGGCCTTCTGGTACTTCGACCGCTCCTAGCCCTCGTCGGGCACTCACAGACTCCCGCTCTGGCCGCGCGAGCCCTCAGGAAGACCCGCACCGGGGTGGGCTCAGCACCCCCCCGGCGGCCGGAGCGGGATCCACCACGGGGCAACCCTGTGTGCGTCCTGCCGCCATGGCAGCAGTACCTCCGATAAGCCCCCGTCCCGGTCGCTGGATCTGCCTGCGGCCGGGACGGGTCCTGGGCTTCGCAACTTGCGGGGCTCGTCCACTCACTCCGTAGGAGAGGAACGACCATGAACATCGACGAACTGTTCACCGGCGACCTGATCACCGGCGTCCCCAGCATGGACGCGGCGCTGCTCGACAAGATGCCCGGCGGCGGCGACAACAACGGCGACCACTGCAGCTGACCAGCCCGTGAACGCGGTGGAGCAGGGCCGAGCGCTCTGCTCCACCGCCCTGACTGAGGGGGGAAGCAGGTGCTTTCGTTTCGTGTGCGGCTGGCGGACACCCGTAGCACAGCCTGGCGCTGGGACACAGATCGTTGGGTGAGCGGCGACAGCTGGATCAGACCCGCTCACGCGGCTGCCCTGGAAGCCGAGCTTGTGCCGGGCGATGGATCCGGCGTCCACGCGCTGGTGAGGGAGGACAAGGGCGGAGAGGTGGACTTCACGTCGCTGCTCCTACGCCCGGACGAGGTTCAGGTTTCAGCGGGAGTGTTCGGCACCTCACCGCTCTACCTCGTAGCGGCCGGAGAAGACCTATACGGCTCATGGGACTTGGCCGACCTACGGCCGCACCTGCGACCCGACCGACTCAATCCCCGGACCGTGGCGCGCACCTTGACCCGCCGACACCGCTACAGCTCCGACACCCTCTTCGACGGCATGTACCGGCTCACGGAACGCGCCACGGCCGTCTTCACGACCGCGGGACTCGCGATCCTCTACCCCGAGCCCGCCCAGCACGTGCTGGAGCCCCGAAGACTGCGCGCGGGTGTTGACCCGGTGGAGGCGTTCGATGCGCTGCTGACCGAGGCCGTGGCCGGGTGGCGTTCTACGGTGAGCTGCGTCGGCGTGGAGGTGTCTGGCGGGGCCGACTCGGGCAACGTGGCTCTCTCGACCGCCGCAGCCGGCTTCAGCTCCGTCCACACGTTCGGCTTGCTCATGGGTGGCCGGATCGGCTGGGTTCAGCAAGAGCGGCGCCGCATCCTGGTGGATCACCTGGAGCTGCGGGACACGACTGTCCCGGCCATGCAGTACCCACCGTTCATGCCTGGTGGGGTACGAAGGCGCGGAGCGCCGCACGACCCGGCAGGAGCCTTCTACCAGGAGGCTTTCGACGTCCTGCGTGGACGCGTGGCTGCCCACGGTTGTGAGGTGATCTTCACGGGTGGTGGTGGGGACGAGGTCAATGCCTGCCACTCGCGTACGAACGTCCAACTACCCAAAGCCAACCCCATCCCGTGGCTCGGGAACAAGGCCGTTGAGGCCCTGGTCCAGGTGGATGAGAACCTCGCTCCCGTACCAGTACTCCCCGTCCCCACCCTCATGGCCTTCGGCCTGCACAACCCGGCCTACCTGAGACACGGCATCTGGCCGGTCGCCCCGCTCGTCCACCCGCGAGTCGTCCGCTTCATGGAGCAGCTGCCGCACGAGCAGAAGCAGGGCAAGGCGATGTTCCGCAACCGCCTGCGGCGTGCCGGATTGTCCGATTCTGTTGCGGCCCCGGCCGAACCGGAGAACTTCCTCGCGGTCATGGAGTCGGGCCTGCGAAGCTACGGCCTTCCGCTCTTGGACGACATGCTCCGCGAGTCGATGTTGGTCGACCTCGGCTACGTTGATCCTGTCGCCCTGGCCCAGGCCCGGGACCACGCGGAGCGAGCCCCCGTCGTGCCCGAC
This sequence comes from Streptomyces sp. NPDC101225, assembly GCF_044767585.1. Lineage (NCBI taxonomy): Bacteria > Bacillati > Actinomycetota > Actinomycetes > Kitasatosporales > Streptomycetaceae > Streptomyces > Streptomyces sp. NPDC101225. The sequence continues at coordinate 130,199 of NZ_JBIWOE010000019.1, read as the reverse complement.
CTGCTCTGCGACACACTCGCCCTGGAAGTCGGACTCCGGAGCCTTTCATGAGCAACCTGGACACCATGGAGGCGGAACGCCTCCAAGCGTCCAACCTCTTCTACCGAGACCCCGCTCTGTATGACAGCGTGCAGGCAGACAGCGACAGCACGAGCATCTGCCAGGCGCTGATCGACCGGTACTGCCCGGAAGCCCGCACCCTGCTGGACTTCGGCTGCGGCACCGGCAGGAACCTGCAGCTGCTGGCCCGGCGCTTCGACTGCATCGGTATTGATCTACAACCTGGTCTGGTCGACTACGGGCGACACACGCGCTCCGAACTCGACCTCCGTGTCGGGGACATACGCACTGTGCGACTCGGCTGCACCGCCGACGTCCTGGTGTGTCTGGGCAACTCCCTCGCCTACGTGCACGAAAACGCTGATCTCCAGGCAACGTTCCAGACCTTCGCCGCACACGCACACCGCCACACCCTGCTCGTCCTCTGCTCCCCGGTGGCCCCGATCCAGTCACAGAGCCCTCAACAGGCCCGCGTTGAGACGCGCTTCGGGCCTGCCACGGTGACTATCGGCTACGAGTGGGATCTGCGGACGCAGATCAACACCATGCGTCGGCACTGGGTGTTCGACTCGGGCGAGGAGTGCCACGATGCCATCCGGCGGCGTGTTCTCGGCCCTCGCGAACTGGAGCTGCACGCGCTCCTCGCCGGTTTCGAGGTCTTTGAGATTGTCAACGAAACCGGCGCACTGCCTGTCCTGGGTCCAGGTGCCTACACGGTAGCTCGCTATCAGGAGTGAGGCTCAGGCCCATGCCGCTGAGGGCACGGCGAGTTGGGCCATCGCCTGAAAGCCGCGGACTCCGCTTGAGCAGGCTATTGCTCGCTACCTCGATGGGGCAGCATGCCCGGGAAGAAAACGGGGCCGCCCTCCAACACGTGCTGAACCCCCAACTTGCTCAGCATCGAGGGCATCCGAAAAGACCAGCAGGGATGAGCCAGGGAGTTTACGTGCCGCAGCACGAACAGGGCCAGATCACCGATGAGCAGTTCTACGACGCCGCGCTGATCTGGGACTATCACCGGATGGGCCACGAGCGAAGGCCCTGCTCCGCGGCGATCGGCCTGGGCAGCCACGACCTGGGCGTGGCCACCACTGCCGGCGACCTCCACGGCGCCGGCTTCTTTCCGGTCGTGGTCTTCAGTGGCGGAAACAGCCCCACCACCCGCGCCCGCTTCCCCCGCGGTGAGGCCGTTCACTACCGCGAGCACGCCATGAGCCTGGGCGTGCCGAACGAGGCGATCCTGGTCGAGCCGAAGGCTGGCAACACCGGCCAGAACATCACCTTCTCCCGCGAGCTGCTGACCCAAGCGGGCATCGCGGTCGAGTCGCTACTGCTGATCTCCAAGCCATACATGGAGCGGCGTTCGTACGCGACCTGCCGCAAGCTGTGGCCCGAGGTGGAGGTCGTGTGCGCCTCCGAGCCGCTGGAGCTGGACGACTACATCAACTCCATCGGCGACGACAAGCTCGTCATTGACATGCTCATCGGCGACCTGCAACGGGTGATCGAGTACCCGAAGCTCGGCTTCGCAGTCGAGCAGGACGTACCGGGGCATGTGCATGACGCTTATGGGCGCCTACTGGGCGCCGGCTTCGACAGCCGCCTCATCACTACCTGACCCGTCGCGTGCCAGCTCGCCGGGCGAGGTACGGGTGATCCGCTCCCATCGAGTCGTCCTGGAGGCCCGGCCCTACTGATCACACATCCCGGCACAAGAAATGGGTGGGATCCGAAAACCCGGCGACGGCACCGAAACCTCAGCTCACGGCCACACCAGGCAATACGGCTGATGCCCCGCCTCATGCAGCCGGTGCGAGAAGTCCTGCCACTCGTGCAGCAGTTGGTAGACGTTGAACGCGTCGCGCGGGCCGCCCCGGTCCGGGACGGTCGACCAGATGAACGCCGCCGCGCCCACCGCCTCCTCGCCTATGCCGCGCAGGGGGTCGACGACCGTCATGGGGAGCTTGACGACCGCGTAGTCGGGGTGCAGGACGACCAGTTCGAGCGGCGGGACCTTGTGCAGGGGGACGCCTTCGATGCCGGTGAGCACCATCGCCGCCATCGTCTCCGGCTTGATCTTGGTGAACATGCCGTTCATCCCGAGCTCGTCGCCGCCGAGTTCCTCGGGGCGCATCGAGATCGGGACGCGGGCCGCCGTCGCACCGTCCGGCGCGCCGAAGTACTTGTAGGTCACCCCCACCCGACCACCATTCCTGCTCCCCGCCCGGAGCGTCTCGCCCCGCCGGTCGATCCGCCGGTCGGTCCGCTCGGACTCGCTCGGTACACCCTGAGCCTGTCGGGACTCGGCCTCCTCCGCCTCGCGTCGGTGCCTTCCCCGCCGGGCACGTCGAGGACCCAGGTCATCAGTCCCCTCGCCCAGTCCGCCACCGCGATGCATATCTCCACCCGAGTGCTTTTCTAGGACGCGTGGCCCCCGCCGCGCAACCCGATCATCGTGTCAGTGACCTCCCCCACGGCCGCCCGCCGAAACGTGCGTCGAACCACCTGCCCGCAGGATCTCCGCAGCCTCTGAACAAGCCTCCGTACACCCTTCCGTACTCCTATACGTACGCGAGGGCTGTTTGAGCTGTGTGTATCAGGACTCAGTTTCGCAGATCGATCCGGCGGCCGGCTGTCTCCCGGGTCAGCAGCGGTGCCCCGCTGCCGTGGTCACACCCTGGCCTACCCTGAGGAGGTCACTGGCAACCCGGAGCCCGACGATTCGGAGAAGGTCGGAGAAGTCGCAGGTCATGAGCGAACTGCCATATGCATACGAAGCGCCTGTCTCGCAGGCTTTGTTCGACCGGGCCGCGGCCGTCACGCCCGGCGGCGTGAACTCCCCGGTGCGCGCCTTCCGGGCCGTGGGCGGCACGCCCCGGTTCATGGTGTCCGGCAAGGGCCCCTATCTGACGGACGCCGACGGGCGGGACTACGTCGACCTGGTGTGTTCCTGGGGTCCGATGATCCTCGGGCACTCCCACCCGGCCGTGATCGACGCCGTCCAGGCGGCCGTCGCGCACGGCACCTCGTTCGGCACGCCCGGTGAGGGCGAGGTCGCCCTGGCCGAGGAGATGGTCGGGCGGATCGAGCCGCTGGAACAGGTGCGGCTCGTCTCCAGCGGGACCGAGGCGACCATGAGCGCCATCCGGCTGGCCCGCGGGTTCACCCGCCGTACGAAGGTGATCAAGTTCGCCGGGTGCTACCACGGCCACGTCGACTCGCTGCTGGCCTCGGCGGGCAGCGGTGTGGCCACCTTCGCCCTGCCCGACACGCCCGGCGTCACCGGCGCCCAGGCGGGGGACACGATCGTCCTTCCCTACAACGACCTCGAGTCCGTCCAGGAGGCCTTCCACCGGCACCCGGGCGAGATCGCCTGCGTGATCACCGAGGCCTCGCCCGGCAACATGGGCGTCGTGCCGCCCCGGCCCGGCTTCAACCAGGGGCTGAAGGACGCCTGCTCGAAGAACGGCGCCCTGTTCATCTCCGACGAGGTGATGACCGGCTTCCGCACCAGCCGCGCGGGCTGGTTCGGCATCGACGGGGTCAGGCCCGACCTGATGACCTTCGGCAAGGTCATGGGCGGCGGCTTCCCGGCGGCGGCCTTCGGCGGCCGTGCCGACGTCATGGCCCACCTCGCGCCCGCGGGGCCCGTCTACCAGGCCGGCACCCTCTCCGGGAACCCGGTCGCCACCGCGGCCGGCCTCGCCCAGCTGCGCCTGCTCGACGACGCGGCCTACGGCACGGTGGACGCCGTCTCGGAGCAGATCCGGGGGCTCGTCACCGAGGCGCTGGCCAAGGAGGGCGTCGCGCACCGGCTGCAGAACGCCTCCAACATGTTCTCGGTCTTCTTCACCGACCGCGAGGTCCGCGACTACGAGGACGCCAAGCGGCAGGAGTCGTTCCGCTTCACTGCCTTCTTCCACTCGATGCTGGCGCAGGGCGTCTATCTGCCGCCCTCGTCCTTCGAGTCCTGGTTCGTGTCCACGGCCCACGACGAACAGGCCGTACAGCGCATCGCCGACGCCCTCCCGGCGGCGGCCCGAGCGGCGGCGGAGGCCACAGCGGCATGAGTGAGAGAAACGACACGGCGGCCGGCGACATCACCGTCGTCCACGTCATGCGGCACGGCGAGGTCGACAACCCGGGCGGAGTCCTCTACGGACGGCTCGCCGGCTACCACCTGTCCGAACTCGGACGGCAGATGGCCGACCGGGTCGCCGAGCACCTCGCCCCCCGCGACATCACCTACGTCTGCGCCTCCCCGCTGGAGCGGGCGCAGGAGACGGCGACCCCGATCGCCAAGGCGCACGGGCTCGACCTCGCCACCGACGAGCGGCTGATCGAGGCCGACAACGTCTTCCAGGGCAAGACCTTCGGCGTCGGGGACGGCGCGCTGCGCAAGCCCGGCAACTGGAAGTACCTCGTCAACCCGTTCCGGCCCTCCTGGGGCGAGCCGTACGTCGACATCGTCGTACGGATGATGCAGGCGCTGGACTCCGCCAAGGACCGCGCGCGCGGGCACGAAGCGGTGCTCGTCAGCCACCAGTTGCCGATCTGGATCGTGCGGTCGTACGTCGAGAAGCGGCGGCTGTGGCACGACCCGCGCAAGCGGCAGTGCACGCTCGCCTCGCTGACGAGCTTCACCTACCAGGGCGACAAGCTCGTCTCCGTGGGCTACAGCGAGCCGGCCCGCGATCTCGTCCCGGCCCATCTGCTGGCCGGCGCCAAGCCGGTGAAGGGCCGGGGAAAGGCCTTCGGCGCCTGAGGCGGGGAGACGATGCACACACAGTGGGTTCCATGATGCTTTCGTGACATTTCGTTACGAGACCAACGCATTCGCGAGGAACCTCCCGGTTCGTCATGTCCTCTGACTGGGTGACCACCAGAGCACATGACGAATCGGGGATGGAATGCGCACGCTCTCTCGCAGGGGAATGCTCGGTCTCGGCGCGGGCGCCGCGGCAGCCGCCTCACTCTCGGCCTGTGGCGCCCTCGACTCGTCAGACGGATCGAGCCACCCATCGGGTTCCGGTGCGGGCGGGTCCGGCCGAACGCGGCAACCGGATCGCCCCATCGGGGACGGCTCGACGTCCTTCACCGGCAGGCAGCCCCACCAGCCCGCCAAGGCCGAGCCGCTGGAGCCGGGCCAGACCCCGCCCCAGTTCGTGATCTTCTCCTGGGACGGGGCCGGCGAGGTCGGCAACGGCCTCTTCCCGCGCTTCCTCGACCTGGCCAAGGAGCACGGCGCGGCCATGACCTTCTTCCTCTCCGGGCTGTATCTGCTGCCCGAGTCGAAGAAGCGCCTCTACGACCCGCCGAACAACCCGCGCGGCGCCTCCGACATCGGCTACCTCACCGACGAGCACATCAAGGCCACGCTCGCGAACGTCCGCCGCGCCTGGCTGGAGGGCCACGAGATAGGCACCCACTTCAACGGCCACTTCTGCTCCGGCCACGGCACCGTCGGCAACTGGACGCCCGCGCAGTGGCGCAGCGAGATCCAGCAGGCCAAGTCCTTCGTGAAGGAGTGGCGCACCCACACCGGCTGGAGCGAGCTGCCCTCCCTGCCCTTCGACTACGACAAGGAGCTCGTCGGCGGCCGCACGCCCTGTCTGCTCGGCCAGAACAACCTGCTGCCCACCGCCAGGGAACTGGGCTGGCGCTACGACGCCTCCTCACCCGGCGGCCGCCAGACCTGGCCCGGCAGGAAGCAGGGCGTCTGGGACCTGCCGCTGCAGCAGATCCCGTTCCCCGGGCACAGCTTCGAGGTGCTCTCGATGGACTACAACATGCTCGCCAACCAGTCGGTCAACTCGACCAACGCGCCCGCCTACCACTACCCGGGCTGGCGCACTCAGGCCGCGAACTCCTACATATCCGGCTTCAAGCGGGCTTATGAGACCAACCGGGCACCCTTCTTCGTCGGCAACCACTTCGAGCAGTGGAACGGCGGCATCTACATGGACGCCGTAGAGGAGGCCTTCAAGCACATCGCGCGGGAGAAGGAGAAGGGCGCCGACGTACGCCTCGTCTCCTTCCGGCAGTTCGTGGACTGGATGGACGCGCAGCGGCCCGAGGTGCTCGGCAAGCTGCGGACGCTCGACGTCGGACAGGCACCGGCCGGCGGCTGGAAGACCTTCCTCCAGGACGCCCCGTCGTCCTCCTCCTCACCCTCCGGGCAGGCCGCCTGAGAGGCGGAAATCCCCCCGCGAGGGGGGTGCGCAAGATCCCCGGAACGGACATGCGAAACTTTTCACATGAGTGCCGCCAGCCGCGCCCCCCTGCGCTCCGACCGCGCACACCGCCGTGTCGTCCTGACCACCGCCGGTGCCGCGGTCGCCGCGCTGCTGATGTCCGCCTGCTCGTCCGGAGGGACCTCCGGCGGAGGCGGTGACACCAACTTCGTCATGGGCAAGGACGGCATCTCCACCGCCAAGAAGGGCGAGCGGGCCGACGTGCCCGACCTGTCCGGCAAGACCGTCGACGGGAGCACGGCCGACGTCGCCTCGTACAAGGGCAAGATCGTCGTCCTGAACGTGTGGGGCTCCTGGTGCGCCCCCTGCCGGGCCGAGGCGCCGAACCTCGAGAAGGTCTACCAGGACCTCAAGACCCGGGGCGTGCAGTTCGTCGGCATCAACACCCGCGACACCAGCGCCCAGAACGCGCGCTCCTTCGAGAAGGACGAGGGCATCACCTTCCCGAGCCTGTACGACCCGACCGGCAAGCTGATGCTGCGCTTCAAGAAGGGCACCCTCAACCCGCAGGCGGTGCCCTCCACGCTCGTCATCGACCGCGAGGGCAAGATCGCCGCGCGCTCGCTGGCCGCCCTCAGCGAGGAGAAACTGCGCAAGATGATCGCCCCGGTCCTGGCGGAGAAGTGACGTGACCTCAGTCACCACACTCGCCACCACGGGCTACAACGGCACGGTGCTCAACGGCGCCCTGCTGGTCGCCCTGCCCGTCGCGCTCCTCGGCGGCCTCGTCTCCTTCTTCTCCCCGTGCGTCCTGCCGCTGGTGCCCGGTTACCTGTCGTACGTGACCGGCGTCACCGGCACCGACCTGGCCGAGGCCCGGCGCGGGCGGATGGTCGCCGGCGCCTCGCTCTTCGTGCTCGGGTTCACCGCCGTGTTCGTCTCCAGCGGTGCCCTCTTCGGCTTCTTCGGCGACACGCTCCAGGACAACAAGGGCGTCCTGTCGAAGGTGCTGGGCGCGCTCATGATCCTCATGGGCGTCTTCTTCATGGGCCTGATGCCCTGGATGAGCCAGCGTGAGTTCCGCTTCCACCGGCGCCCGGTGGCCGGGCTCGCCGGTGCCCCTCTTCTCGGCGCGCTGTTCGGCATCGGCTGGACGCCGTGCATCGGCCCCACCCTCGCCTCCGTGCTCGCCCTGTCCTCCCAGCAGTCCAGCGCGGGGCGCGGTGCCATACTGACCGTCGCCTACTGCCTCGGCCTCGGTGTGCCGTTCGTGCTCGCCGCGGTCGCCTTCCGCAAGGCGCTGGGCGCCTTCGGCTGGGTCAAGCGCCACTACGTCTGGGTGATGCGGATCGGCGGCACGATGATGATCGTGACCGGTCTGCTGCTGCTCACCGGCGCCTGGGACCGCCTCGTGCAGGACATGCAGTCCTGGTCCGCCGGCTTCACTGTGGGGATCTGACTCGATGAGCACCACTGAGAACACCGCGTCCGGCACGACCCCCGAGCGGGCCGACGACGACCTCGGCGCGGCCGGCTCGCAGCTGTCCACCGCCCCCAAGGAGGAGCTGCCGAACCTGCCCTCGCTGGGCGTGATCGGCTGGACGCGCTGGTTCTGGCGGCAGCTCACCTCCATGCGGGTCGCGCTGCTGCTGCTCCTGCTCCTCTCGCTGGGCGCGATCCCCGGCTCGCTGATCCCGCAGTCCGGCACCGACGAGACCAAGGTCGCCGACTTCCGCAAGGCCCACACCTTCCTCGCGCCGGTCTACGACCGGCTCGGCCTCTTCCACGTCTACAGCTCGGTGTGGTTCTCCGCGATCTACATCCTGCTGTTCGTCTCCCTCATCGGCTGCATCGTCCCGCGCACCCATCAGTTCGTCGGGCAGCTGCGCGGCCGCCCGCCGGGCGCGCCCAGGCGGCTGAACCGGCTGCCCGCGTACACGACCTGGCGGACGCGGGCCGAGCCCGAGCAGGTCCGGGAGGCCGCGCTCGCCCTGCTGAAGAGGCGCCGCTTCCGCGCGCACACCGCCGGGGACGCCGTCGCCGCCGAGAAGGGCTATCTGCGCGAGATCGGCAACCTCGCCTTCCACATCGCGCTGATCGTGCTGCTGATCGCCTTCGCCTGGGGCCAGCTCTTCAAGTCCGAGGGCAACAAGCTGATCGTCGAGGGCGACGGCTTCTCCAACACCACCACGCAGTACGACGACTTCAAGTCCGGCAACCTGTTCACCGCCGACGACCTGGTGCCCTTCAGCTTCACCCTGGACAAGTTCACCGGCACCTACGAGGCCAGCGGCCCCAACAAGGGCACCCCGCGGACCTACCAGGCCGCCCTCACCTACAGCAAGGGCGCCTACGGCAAGGACCGCAAGGACCTCGTCAAGGTCAACGAGCCGCTGCAGATCGGCGACGCCAACGTCTACCTCACCGCCCACGGCTACGCCCCGGTCATCACCGTCCGCGACGGCAGGGGCAAGGTCGTCTACCACGACGCCGTCCCCCTTCTTCCGCTCGACTCCAACGTCACCTCCACCGGTGTGATCAAGGTCCTCGACGGCTACCGGAACGCGAAGGGCGTCAGCCAGCAGCTGGGCATCTCCGCCTTCCTGCTGCCGACCTACACCCAGGGCAGCGAGACCGCCTCCACCTTCCCGGCGCTGAGGAACCCGGTGCTGAACCTCACGCCGTACTACGGCGACCTGGGGGTCGACTCCGGGATTCCGCAGAGCGTCTACCAGCTCGACAAGTCGCATGTGAAGGGCTTCAAGGACGCCAAGGGCGCACAGCTCAGGGACAACCTGAAGCCGGGCCAGACCATGACGCTCCCGAACGGCGCGGGCACGATCACCTACGAGGGCACCAAGGAGTGGGCGAACTTCCAGATCGTCCAGCAGCCCGGCACCGTCTGGGCGCTCGGCGGCGCGCTCGTCGCCATCTTCGGCCTCGCCGGCTCCCTGTTCATCCAGCGCCGCCGCGTCTGGGTGCGGGCGGTCGCGGGCGCCGACGGCGTGACGGTCGTGGAGATGGCCGGACTCGGCCGCAGCGAGTCCGCCAAGGTACCCGAGGAACTCGGCGACCTCGCCGCAGTCCTGTACGACCAGGCGCCGGGCGCACCCGAGTCCGACGACTCCCCAGACCAAGACGACACCACCCCCGACCCCCAAGTCGCATCTGCCGAAAGGGCTGAGACGACGTGACTCTCGCCGCCCCGACCGAGTTGGCCACGGCCGCCAACGAACACCTCGCGAACATCAGCAACACGCTGATCTACTCCGCGATGGCCGTCTACACCCTGGCCTTCTTCGCCTATATCGCCGAATGGCTCTTCGGCAGCCGCAGCAAGGTCGCGCGCACCGCGGCGGCGCTGACCACGACGGGGAAGGCCAAGGGAGCCGCCCCCGCCGTCACCGTGAAGACGGCGGGCGGCACGGCCGTGCTCGAGCGGCCCAAGGTCGTCGTACGGTCCTCGGCCGGCTCCCGTGACGTGCCCGACGGACCCGGGGCGCACGGCGGGGACGAGCAGGGCGACCTCTACGGGCGTATCGCCATCTCGCTGACGGTGCTCGCCTTCCTCGTCCACCTCGTCGGCGTGATCGCCCGGGCGGCCTCGGTGCAGCGGGCGCCGTGGGGCAACATGTACGAGTTCAACATCACCTTCTCCACCGTCGCCGTCGGTGTGTACCTCACGCTGCTGGCGCTGCGGAAGAACGTGCGCTGGCTCGGCCTGTTCCTGGTCACGACGGTCCTCCTCGATCTCGGCATCGCCGTCACCGTCTTGTACACCGCCAGTGACCAGTTGGTTCCCGCCCTCCACTCGTACTGGCTCTACATCCACGTCTCCACCGCCATCCTGTGCGGTGCGGTCTTCTACGTGGGCGCGGCCGGCACGCTCCTCTACCTGTTCAAGGACTCCTACGAGACCAAGCTGGAGAACGGCGGCACGCCCGGCCGCTTCGCGACGTCCTTCCTGGAGCGCCTGCCCGCGTCCTCGTCGCTGGACAAGTTCGCCTACCGGCTGAACGCCGCGGTCTTCCCGCTGTGGACGTTCACGATCATCGCGGGCGCGATCTGGGCGGAGTCGGCCTGGGGCCGCTACTGGGGCTGGGACCCGAAGGAGACCTGGGCGTTCATCACCTGGGTCGCCTACGCCTGCTACCTGCACGCCCGCGCCACCGCCGGCTGGAAGGGCCGCAAGGCCGCCTACCTGGCCCTGATCGCCTTCGGCTGCTGGCTGTTCAACTACTACGGCGTCAACATCTTCGTCACCGGCAAGCACTCCTACGCGGGCGTGTGAGCCGGGCGGCCGGAGGGCTCAGCCCACGGTGATGGAGTCCAGCTTCGCGCGCAGGTAGACGTGCGAGTCGACGGGCGGGTGCACCACCCGCCCCACCGGCGCGGGAAGCGACTCCACCAGGGTGCCCGGGGTGCACTCGCCGAAGTAGACCAGGGACATCAGTTCCTCGGCGGGCGCGTCCGCGGGCGGCGGCAGCACCCGGTGCCGCCCCGAGCGCCAGCGGTCGCCGGTCCAACGGGCCAGCAGGTCGCCGATGTTGATGGTGAACGCCGCGGGGTCGTACGGCGCGTCCTGCCAGCCGTCCGCGTCCGTGTGGACCTGAAGGCCGCCCCTGCCCGCCTGGCGGTCGAGGATGGTCACGGTGCCGAAGTCGGTGTGCGGGCCGATGCGGAACTGCCCCGGCCGCGGCTCGCCGACGACCTCCGTGCCCGGGTACCAGTTGATGTTGAAGCCGTAGGTCGGGTGGTCCATGTGCCGGGAGAAGAAGTCCGGCCCGACCCCGAGGGCCTCGCCGAGCAGGCGGAGCAGCTGCTTCTCCAGGCGGGCCATCCGCTCCAGGTACTCCTCGCACAGTCCCCTCAGCTCCGGCACCTGCGCGGGCCACACGTTGGGCGCGTACCACTCCGCGTTGACGACCGGGTCCGCGAAGGGCTCGTCGGTCGCGAACGTCAGCGACTCCTTCAGGTCCGGCGGGGTCTCGGTCCCCTCCGCGTAGCCGTTGGCCTCGGCGCCCGGGCCGAGCCAGCCGCGCCCGCCGACCTTCGCCTCGTAGGCCCGCTTCGTGCCCGCCGGCAGCCGGAAGAAGGCGCGGGCCGACTCCCGGATGCTTGAGCGCAGCCCCGGGTCCACGCCGTGGCCGGTGACCAGCAGGAATCCGGCGGTCTGGAGGGCCGCGTCGACGGTGCGGGCGATCCGGGCGCGGCCCGCGGGGCCGCCGGTCGTCCAGGGCCGCAGGTCGATGGTGGGGATACGCGGGGCAGGGGCGTCACTCACCGATGTCCTCGTTCCACAGGGCCGGTTCCTTCTTGATGAAGTCGCGCATCATCATGACGCACCCGGGGTCGTCGAGCAGCACGATCTCCACGCCGTGCCGGGCCAGCCAGTCGTGCCCGCCGTGGAAGGTCACCGCCTCGCCGACCACGACCCGGGAGATGCCGAACTGGCGCACCAGACCGGAGCAGTACCAGCACGGAGAGAGCGTGGTGACCATGGTCGTCCCGCGGTACGAGCGCTGCCGTCCCGCCGCGCGGAACGCGGCCGTCTCCGCGTGCGTCGAGGGATCGCCGTCCTGGACGCGCCGGTTGTGGCCGCGGCCGAGGAGGGTGCCGTCGGCGCCGTAGAGGGCGGCGCCGATCGGGATACCGCCTTCCGCGCGTCCGGCGCGGGCCTCCTCGACGGCGGTGGCGAGCCAGGTGCGTGCCTGTGCCTGATCCATGTCTCCCACTGTCCAGGGGACGGGGCGTCCGGGCAACGCCGGACCCGGACCCGGCGGAGCGAGGCGGGGAGGGTCAGCGCAGGGTCACCCGGCTCGGCCCGTTGAAGGGCGCGTAGCAGGTCACCGTCCCCGGGGTGCGCAGGACGTCGTCCTCGCGGAACAGCCCGCGTACCGCCTCGAAGGAGATCTCGCCGCTGACGACGGGGGCGACGCGGTCGTAGAAGAGGCGGGCCGCTTCGGGCAGGGGCTCTCCGGGCTCCCCCTCGGCCTCGCCCCAGACGTCCCAGAGCAGCGGCTCCACCTTGTTGAGTGCGGCCAGGTCGAGGCGGATGTTGCCCGAGACGAACCGCTCGCCCCACAACGGGCCCTGCGCCGGCGGGTGCAGCCCGAAGGTCTCCGGGTCCGCGCCCTGCTCGCGGATCGCCCGCCATGCCTCGCCCGCGACGAGGAAGCGGTCGCGCGGGACGTCCATCGGGTCGAAGTCCACCTTCCAGTGGCCGGTGACGAAGAGGTCGGCGAGCTCGGGGTCGGCGAGCAGCCAGCCGCGTTCCCCGTCCCAGTACTCGGTGACGACGTGGTCGACGTGGAAGCCGCCGTCCCCGAAGTAGTCGGCGAAGCCGCACCGGGTACGGGCGGGGATGCCGGCGTGGCGCAGGAATGAGCTGTGCAGCAGCGCGAAGTCCCGGCAGGTCCCGACGAACCGGTCGGCCGGTTCGCGCCGCCGGGTCAGCGAGGCGCCGTCGCGTGCGACGAGGAGGCGCAGGATGTCGTCGACGTAGCGGGTCTCGGCGTCGTTGTGCAGGCGGTCGGCCGGGTGGGTGTGGCCGAAGATGTCGCCTTCCAGGCGGTGGATGAGCAGGTCACGGGTGATGCGGGCGAGCCGGGCCGGGTCCCGCGGCAGATCGGCGTAGCGGGGGAGGAGTTCACCGGGGTCGGAGAAGGTGCTCTGCGTGGCGTAGAAGGCGAGGGACACGAAGCCTCCCTTTCGGCATCATCGGCCACGTGTTCGATTACGGGCCGGTGTGCCACACCGTGCCAAAATTCGCCGCCGATTGTCCAGCCGCGACCCGCCCCGGCCTGCGGCCGCCCCCACCCGGTGCGGTCAGGACCCGTCCGCGAGGTACGCGTACAGCGCCCCCGCCCCGTCGAGCATCGCCCGCGTCCGCTCCGTCAGCGCCTCCCCGCGCGCGGTGATCGCCGCCCGCAGCGCCTCGCTGCCGCCCTCGCGGCGCAGCCCCTCCAGGACCGGGCGGATCTGGTCGAGGGAGTGGTGGCCGCGGCGCAGCGTCTGGATCAGCCGGGCGTCGCGCACGTCCGCCGGGCCGTACGTGCGGTACCGCGTCCCCCGCTCCCGCCCGGGCGCCAGCAGCCCGGCCGCCTCCCACACCCGGAGCGCCGACGTCCGTACGCCGAGCAGTGCGGCGACCTCCCCCACCCGCAGTGCGCCGGGCGCGGGCAGCGGCTGGGGTTCCGCCCGCGCCAGCTCCTCCAGCGCCTCGGCCGCCGCGCGCAGATCCGTCCGCTCGGTGTGCAGGGCGGCGTGTGCGGCGTCCACCAGGGCCAGGGCGGCGGGGACGTCGCCCGCGTGCACGGTGCGCATGATGCGGGTCGCCGCCACCGGGCCGTAGCCCTTCGTCAGCGTGCGGTGGGTCAGCAGGGCGCGCCGGTGCAGGTCCGTGAAGGTGCGGTAGCCGGACGCGGTGCGGGTGGCCGGGGGCAGGACGCCCGCGTCCTCGTAGGTGCGGATCTGCTGGGTCGAGACGCCGGCCGTCCGGGCCAGGTCGACGGGGCGGAGGCGGTCGGCGTTTCTCATCCGTCCGAAGGGTACGGACCTGCCAGGGCCCCGCCGGCTCCCCTTGCCGGATCTTCACCAATGGGCAGATTCCTGGCGGAATCCGTACGAGATCGACCCCACCCCCTAGTGTGGATCGGCGTGGACGAAGAAGAGGACCGGCAGCTGTCCGCCATCGCTCCGGAGGTCTCCCGGCTCTCCATCGACCTGCTGCGCCGCGCGGTCGGGACCCATCCCGCCGAACGGGTCGCCCAGGAGGCCCTGGACTGCGCCGACGATGTCCTGGACCGGTACGGCACGGACGGTCTGCGGGTCCTCGCCATGAGCCTCGCGTGCTGGGCGACGGTCCAGGTGGAGATCAACGCCCACGCCTCGGGGCGGCCGGGACAGTCGCTCCTGGACGACCTCCAGCTGACCTGGCTGGAGGCCGGTCCGGAGAGCTGAGCGGCTACCGGCCGTCGTCCACCCTCAGCAGGAGCTTGCCCGTGCTGGTGCGCGTGCCCATCAGGCGGTGCGCCTCCGCGGCCTCCGCCAGGCCGAACTCGGCGGTGACCGGCAGCGACACGGTGCCGTCCAGGGCCTTGGCGAAGGCCTGCTCCGCGAGGGCGCGCAGCTCGCCGGGGGCCGTCTTCGCCAGCGTCAGGATCGAGAAGCCGCCCACCGAGACGCCGGAGGGGTACAGCTCCGGCTGTCCCACGCTCCAGGCCGGGGCCGAGCTCGCGTTGCCGAAGGAGACCAGGCGCCCGAAGACCGAGAGGCAGGCGAGGCTGCCGCGGAAGGTCTCGCCGCCGACGGGATCCAGCGCGAGGTCGACGCCGCGGCCGCCGGTGGCGGCCCGCACCGCCTCGGTGAACTCGCCGACGAACACCTCGTCGTACCCCTGCGCGCGGGCGTAGTCCGCCTTGGCCGCGCCCGACACCACTCCGTACACCGCGCCGGCGCCGGCCGCCTTCGCCAGCTGCCCGACCACGGTGCCGACCCCGCCCGCCGCGCCCTGCACGAGCACCGTCTCACCGGGCTGGAGCCGGCCGACGCGATGGACGAGGGCGTACGCGGTCGGCAGCACGGTGGGCAGGGTCGCCGCCGTGCGCAGGCCGACGCCGGCCGGGACCGGGAACACGGTCGAGGCGTGCGCGAGCACCACGTCCGCGTAGGCGCCGCCCTCCGTCAGTGCCGTCACCTCCTGCCCGGGGGACAGCCCCGTGACGCCCTCGCCGACCGCGCGGATCCGGCCGGACGCCTCCAGGCCCGGTACGAACGGCAGGCGGGGCACGCGGTATCCCTCGCCGCGTGCCTTGAGGTCGGCGAAGTTCACCCCGGTGTACGCCACCTCCACGCTCACCTGGCCGGGGCCGGGCTCGGGGACCTCCGCCTCCACGACCTTCAGGACCTCGGGCCCGCCGTACTCCTGGAACTCGACCGCGCGCATGACAGCACACTCCTCACGAGTGTTCGATGGGAAGCGAACACTCGTGAGTGTATGGTTTTCATCGAACACTCGGCAAGCGGACACCCGGCAGGCGGATCTACGGCAAGGAGCAGGGCGTGGCGCAGCGCACGACCGGTCATCGGGCCGCCCCCGGCCATACGCACCCCGACGAGGTCCCCGTCCTCGCCGCGCTCGCCGCCCTCGCCGACCCCGTACGCCTCACCCTGGTCCGGGAGCTGGCGGCTTCGGCCGACTGGACCCGCAGCTGCGGCAGCTTCGACGTGCCGGTCGGCAAGGCGGCGCTCAGCCACCACTTCGCGGTGCTGCGGGGTGCCGGGCTGGTGGAGCAGCGCGACGAGGGGGCCCGGCGGGTCAACCGGCTGCGCAGGGCGGAGTTCGACGCCCGTTTCCCGGGACTGCTCGCCCTGGTCCTGCGGGACGGCCCGGGCGCCTGACGGTCCGGGCGCCGCTTCAGCGGGCGTGGGCTGCCGGGGCGCTCTGCTCCAGGCGGGCGTCCAGGGTGGCGGCGAACTCCTCCGCGCGGGCCAGCTGGACCCGCAGCTTCTCCACCTGTTCGGCCGCGGCCCGCCGGCAGGTCCGCACACGTTCCAGGAGGGCTTCGCGCTCGCCGGCGTCCAGTCCGGCGCCGGCGTCGAGGCGGTCGGTCGCCTCCAGCAGGTCGCGCATCTGGTCCAGTGTGAAGCCGATCGGCTTCATGCGGCGGATGACCATGAGCCGGGCGACGTCGGCCTCGGTGTAGAGGCGGAAGCCACCCTGCGAGCGGGCGGAGGGGACCACCAGGCCGGTCTCCTCGTAGTGCCGGATCGTGCGCAGGGACAGCTCCGTGCGCGCGGCGACCTCGCCGATCTGCATCTTGCCGTCCACGCCCGTGATCCTCCGGTCCTTCTCGTCGTCGGCGGTCTCGGCCCGGGTGGGCGCCGTCGGTCCCTACTCTAACGTTAGGGTAGAGTTGCCGGCGGTGAGGGTCGCGTGCCGCTGCCCCGCCGCTGCCGTGTCGGGGCCGATGGCGCCCCCGGCGAAGATCCGATCCCCGCGGGAGAGAAGCGTGCGCGAGCTCATGACGCCCGGCGCCGCCGCCTGCCCGCCGTGAGGCTTCGCCCGCGGACGTGAGGTGAGGCCGCGCCCCGTGCCGGCCCCCACCTGTCCGTCCTCGACTTCCGGCCCCGTACGCGCGGGGCCGTCCGCGGGGTGCCGGCCCGGCCCCTCCGCGTCCTCCCGCACGCCCCGGCCCACCGCTGGGGTGTGCCCGAGCACGACAAGGTTCCGTCTCCCTTGCCTTCTGCCGCCACTGCCGTGTCCCCGGCCGCGCGTCTGCGCGGCCTGAAGCCCGACTGGATCTCCGACCCGAAGGTCTGGCGCACCGAGGTCCTGGCCGGCCTGGTCGTCGCGCTCGCGCTGATTCCCGAGGCGATCTCCTTCTCGATCATCGCCGGGGTCGACCCGGCGATCGGCCTGTTCGCCTCGTTCACCATGGCCGTGACCATCTCGATCGTCGGCGGACGCCGGGCGATGATCTCCGCGGCCACCGGTGCCGTCGCCCTCGTCATCGCCCCGCTCAACCGTGAGCACGGCATGGGATACCTGGTCGCCGCGGTCATCCTCGCCGGCGTCTTCCAGGTGGTCCTGGGCGCGCTGGAGGTGGCGAAGCTGATGCGGTTCATCCCGCGCTCGGTGATGGTCGGTTTCGTCAATTCCCTGGCGATCCTGATCTTCATGGCCCAGGTCCCCGAGATGCGGAACGTCCCCTGGCCCGTGTTCCCGCTGATCATCGGCGGGCTGGCACTCATGGTGTTCTTTCCGCGGATCACCACCGTGATCCCCGCCCCGCTCGTCTCGATCGTCATCCTGACCGTCGTCACCGTGGCCGCCGGCATCGCGGTGCCGACCGTCGGCGACAAGGGCGCACTGCCGTCCTCGCTGCCCGTGCCGGGCCTGCCGGACGTGCCGTTCACGCTCGACACGCTGACGACGGTCGCCCCGTACGCGTTCGCCATGGCGCTGGTCGGCCTGATGGAGTCGCTGATGACCGCGAAGCTGGTCGACGACATCACCGACACCCACTCCAACAAGTCCCGCGAGTCCATCGGCCAGGGCATCGCCAACATCGTCACCGGCTTCTTCGGCGGCATGGGCGGCTGCGCCATGATCGGCCAGACCATGATCAACGTGAAGGTCTCCGGCGCCCGCACCCGCCTGTCGACGTTCCTCGCGGGCGCGTTCCTGATGGTGCTCTGCATCGTCTTCGGGCCGGTCGTCTCCGACATCCCCATGGCCGCCCTGGTCGCGGTGATGGTCATGGTGTCCTTCGCGACCTTCGACTGGCACTCCATCGCCCCCAAGACGCTGAAGCGCATGCCCGCCGGGGAGATCGCCGTCATGCTGATCACCGTCGCCTGCGTGGTCGCCACCCACAACCTCGCCATCGGCGTCGTCGTCGGCTCGATCACCGCCATGGTCGTCTTCGCCAGGCGTGTGGCCCACCTCGCCGAGGTCACCGCCGTGGTCGACCCCGACGGCAGGGCGGTGGTCTACCGGGTCACCGGCGAGCTGTTCTTCGCCTCCTCCAACGACCTCGTCGGCCAGTTCGACTACGCCACGGACCCCGACAAGGTCGTCATCGACCTGTCCGCCGCGCACGTCTGGGACGCCTCGTCGGTGGCCGCGCTGGACGCGATCGAGACGAAGTACGCCCAGCGGGGCAAGACCGTCGAGATCACCGGGCTGAACGACCCGAGCGCCGATCTCCACGGCAAGCTCACCGGCGAACTCGCCGGCAGTCACTGACCCGGCCGGCTCCGGTCACGCGTACGGACCCGTGACCGGAGCCGGTGGGCTACTGCTCCTTGTCCCGGTTGTCCAGGTTCTCCCGGTTCTCCTGGTTTCCCTGCTCCCGGCGGCGCAGCTCCTCCTCGCGGCGTCGCAGGTCCGCCTCCCAGTCCTTGAGAAGGGACTCGTCCTTCTTGTTCTCCTCGCGGAGGGATTTCAGGAACTCGGGGTTGTCGTCGGGCGCGACGAACCGGGTGCGGTGGCTGCGGTGCCACTCGGAGGGCGTGGAGCCGCCCGCGGGGGCGTGCCGGACCTTGCCCGCCACGAGCCAGGCGACCGGGCCGACCAGCACCTCGCCGAAGAACAGGATGATGAGGACCCAGACCACCTTGGGCAGCCCGCGCACCTGCTCCTCGGGAGTGTTCAGGCAGTCGATGAAAGCGAAGATCCACAGCGCCAGGACCAGCAGGAACGGCAGATACCTGAGCATGGTGGTGCGATCCCCCAACAGGCGGTGGCGGGGCCCTGACCGGCCCCGGTGACGGGGTCAGGGTAGCGGGTGGCCGATACTGGGACGCATGGCTTACGACGATCTTCGCTCCCTGCTCAGGGCGCTGGAACGCGAGGGCGACCTCAAGCGCGTCAAGACCGAGGTCGATCCGTACCTGGAGGTCGGGGAGATCGTCGACCGGGTGCAGAAGGCGGGCGGCCCCGCGCTGCTCTTCGAGAACGTGAAGGGCTCGTCCATGCCCCTCGCGATGAACGTCTTCGGCACCGACCGGCGGCTGCTGAAGGCCCTCGGCCTGAAGTCGTACGGGGACATCTCCGAGAAGATCGGCGGACTGCTGCGCCCCGAGCTGCCGCACGGCTTCGTCGGCGTGCGCGAGGCGTTCGGCAAGCTCGGCGCGATGGCGCACGTCCCGCCGAAGAAGGTGAAGGACGCCCCCGTGCAGGAGGTCGTCCTCACCGGCGACGACGTCGACCTCGACGCCCTGCCCGCCCTGTTCACCTGGCCCCAGGACGGCGGCTCCTTCTTCAACCTCGGGCTCACGCACACCAAGGACCCCGAGACCGGTATCCGCAACCTCGGGCTGTACCGCCTCCAGCGCCACGACCGGCGCACCATCGGCATGCACTGGCAGATCCACAAGGACAGCCGCAACCACTACCAGGTGGCCGCGCGCAGGGGCGAGCGGCTGCCGGTCGCGATCGCCTTCGGCTGCCCGCCCGCGGTGACGTACGCGTCCACGGCCCCGCTCCCCGGCGACATCGACGAGTACCTCTTCGCCGGGTTCATCGCCGGCAGGCGGATCGAGATGGTCGACTGCAAGACGGTGCCGCTGCAGGTCCCGGCGCAGGCCGAGGTGGTCGTCGAGGGCTGGCTGGAGCCCGGCGAGATGCTGCCCGAGGGGCCCTTCGGCGACCACACCGGCTTCTACACGCCGCAGGAGCCCTTCCCCGCGCTGACCATCGACTGCGTCACGATGCGCAGGCGGCCGCTGCTTCAGTCGATCGTCGTAGGCCGCCCTCCGACGGAGGACGGACCGCTCGGGCGTGCGACGGAGCGGTTCTTCCTCCCGCTGCTGAAGATCATCGTCCCGGACATCGTGGACTACCACCTGCCGGAAGCCGGCGGCTTCCACAACTGCGCGATCGTCTCGATCGACAAGAAATACCCCAAGCACGCCCAAAAGGTGATGCACGCTGTCTGGGGGGCACACATGATGTCCCTGACGAAGCTGATCGTGGTGGTGGACTCCGACTGCGACGTCCACGATCTCCACGAGGTCGCCTGGCGCGCCCTCGGCAACACGGACTACGCCCGTGATCTCAGCGTCGTCGAAGGCCCCGTCGACCATCTCGACCACGCCTCCTACCAGCAGTTCTGGGGAGGGAAGGCCGGGATCGACGCGACGAAGAAGTGGCCCGAGGAGGGCTACACGCGCGACGGCGGCTGGCCCGACATGGTCCTGTCCGACCCGGAGACGGCGGCGAAGGTCGACCGCCGCTGGAAGGAGTACGGCCTGTGAGCAGCGCCTCCGCCGCGATCCCGCAGCCAGGAAGAACCAAGGCGTTCCTGCGGCTGGTGATGATCGAGCACTCGGTGTTCGCCCTGCCCTTCGCCTACATCGCCGCCCTCACGGCGATGTTCGAGTGGGACCGCAACATCCACTGGGGGCGGCTGCTCCTGGTCACCATCTGCATGGTGGGCCTGCGCACCTTCGCGATGGCGGTCAACCGGATCATCGACCGCGAGATCGACGCCCGCAACCCGCGGACCGCGCAGCGCGAGCTGGTCACCGGCGCGATGTCGGTCAGGCACGCCTGGACGGGCGCGCTGATCGCGGTCGTGATCTTCCTGGGCTCGGCGGCCCTGCTCAACCCCCTCTGCTTCGCCCTGGCGCCCATCGCGGTGATCCCGATGGTGGTCTACCCCTACGGCAAGCGCTTCACGAACTTCCCGCAGGCCATCCTGGGCATCGCCCAGGCGATGGGACCGATCGGCGGCTGGCTCGCCATCAGCGGTGAGTGGTCCTGGGACGCGACGATCCTCGGCCTCGCCGTCGGCATCTGGATCGGCGGCTTCGACCTGATCTACGCCTGCCAGGACGTCGAGACCGACCGCGAGATCGGCGTCATGTCGGTGCCGGCCCGCTTCGGCATCCCGGCGTCCATCTGGGGCGCCCGCGTCTGCCACACCGCGGTCATGGCCCTGCTCGTCACCTACGCGGTCACGACGGACGCCGGCGCCTTCTTCTGGATCGGCCTGATGATCGTCGCCGGCGCCTTCGTCTACGAGCACAACATCGTCCGCCCGCACGACCTGTCCCGGCTCAACAGGGCGTTCTTCAGCGTCAACGGGTTCATCGGGATCGCCCTGTTCGTGTGCGCGCTGCTGGATCTGCTGGTGCGCGGCCTGACCGTGTAGGCGTGGGCCCACAACAGACCCCCGCCGGGGGAGAGTGGCGCGTTGCGTCCTCAGCCCTGAAGCGCCGGGGCCTTCGCGGGCCGCCGTCCGAACCAGAACGCGGTCGCCACGCCCGCCGCCAGGCCGATCAGGTGACCCTGCCAGCTGACGCCCGTCTGCAGCGGGGACAGGCCCAGCAGGATCGAGCCGCCCCAGACCGCCCCCACCAGCAGGCCGACCAGGACGCCGAGCGGGCGGCGCTCCACGAAGCCGCTGACCAGCAGGAAGCCGAAGAGGCCGAAGATCAGTCCGGAGGCGCCGGCGGTGTTGGAGTGCGCCGGGGCTATGAGCCAGACGCCGAGTCCGTCGGCCACGATGATCGCGAGGCACAGGACGGCGAACCGGCGCAGACCGCCCAGGGCCGCGAGGAAACCCATGACCAGCAGCGGCACGCTGTTGGCGGCCACATGGGCGAAGCCGAAGTGGATGAACGCGGCGGGGACGACGTCGACCAGCTCGGAGGGCTCCCGCGGGGTGATGCCCAGCCTGTCCAGCGCGTGGCCGCTGAGCACGTCGACCACTTCCAGCAGCCACAGCAGCGCGACCCAGCCCACCATCAGCTTGGCCGCGGCCTTCGCGCGGTCGGTGCGCGACCACTCCAGCCCGGTACCTGACATGACACCCCCCATTGCTCGCTCGTCCCCTTCGGGGAACGACCGGACCCCCTTGGCCGGTTCCCATCCCGCGACGCCGGATAGGCTCGGTGTTGTGAACCCAGTCAAGCCAGGAGAGACGCGGCGTACGCCTTGGATCGTAGGGGTCTCCGGCGCCTCGGGCACGCCATATGCCGCGTCGGTGCTCCGTGCGCTCCTCGACGCCGGAGAGAGCGTGGACCTCGTCGTCTCGCGTGCCTCGCGGCTGACGCTGCTCGACGAGACCGGCATCGCCTTCCGGGACGCGCACTGGCAGGACGACCTGCGGGAATGGCTGACCAGGGGCGCCGACGGCAAGCCCGGCACCTTCGAGACCGACCTCTCGGACGTGCGGTACTGGAACGCGGGCGACCTCGCGGCCGGACCGTCCTCCGGGTCGTACCGCACCAAGGGCATGCTGATCGTGCCCGCCTCCACGGCCTGTGTCGCGGGCGTCGCGCTCGGGCTGTCCAAGGATCTGCTGCAGCGGGCGGCGAGCGTCACCCTCAAGGAACGCCGTCCCCTGGTCGTGGCCGTACGGGAGACACCGCTCAACGGCCAGACCCTGCGGCACCTGGTCGCGCTGGACGACGCCGGCGCGAGCGTGGTGCCGGCCTCACCGGGCTTCTACGCGGGGGCCGCCCACATCCAGGACCTCGTGGACTTCGTCGGCGGACGGGTGCTGGACGCGGTGGGCGTCGAGCACGGGCTGTACCGGCGCTGGACGGGTGAACTGCACCGCGGGACGGGCGAGTAGCGCACGGCGCGGCACCACCAGCACCTCGCATCACTTCAGGAACTTCAGGAACTTTTCAGCGGAAGGCTTCGATCGCATGGACGCGGTGGACAGGCAGCTCATCCAGGCCCTGAGGGAGAACGGCCGGGCCTCCTACGCGGAGCTGGGACGCCTCGTCGGCCTGTCGGGACCCAGTGTCACCGACCGCATCAACCGGCTGGAGGCGGCCGGCGTCATCACCGGCTACCGCGCCACCGTCGACGCCGCCTCGCTCGGCCTCGGCGTCACCGCCCTCATCGGCATCTCGCTGTCCGACGCCACCGACCACGAGGACGTGGCCCAGCGGCTGAAGGACCTCTCCGAGATCGAGGACTGCTGGTTCATCGCGGGCGACGACTCGTACATGCTCAAGGTGCGGGCGGCGGACGTGGACGGTCTGGAGAAGATCATCCGCCGGCTCTCCGGCACCAAGGGCGTCTCCCGCACCCGTACCACCATCATCCTCTCCACGAAGTGGGAGAACCGGGTCGGGGAGCTGCCCGAGGAGGTCTAGCGGCCGGGACGTACGGTTGTCGGTGTCGTCGGAGAAAGGTGTGGGCATGGACGTCGGGCTCAAGCGTGAGCTGGAGGAGAAGGTCAGGGCGGGGGAACGCCTGACCCGCGAGGACGGCATCGCGCTGTACGAGTCGGACGACCTGGCCTGGCTCGGCGGTCTCGCGCACGAGGTGCGGACGCGGAAGAACGGCGACGTCGTCCACTTCAACGTCAACCGCCACCTCAACATGACCAACGTGTGCACGGCGTCCTGCGCCTACTGCTCCTTCCAGCGCAAGCCGGGCGAGAAGGACGCGTACACGATGCGCATCGAGGAGGCGGTCAAGCTCGCCAAGGCGATGGAGGGCGAGAACCTCACCGAGCTGCACATCGTCAACGGCCTGCACCCGAACCTGCCGTGGCGCTACTACCCGCGCTCGCTGCGGGAGCTGAAGGCGGCCCTGCCGGACGTCTCGCTGAAGGCGTTCACGGCGACGGAGATCCACCACTTCGAGACGATCTCCGGACTGTCCGCCTCCGAGATCCTCGACGAGCTGATCGACGCGGGCCTGGAGTCGCTGACCGGCGGCGGCGCCGAGATCTTCGACTGGGAGGTGCGGCAGCACATCGTCGACCACCGCACCCACTGGGAGGACTGGTCGCGCATCCACCGCCTGGCGCACGAGAAGGGCCTGAAGACCCCGTGCACCATGCTCTACGGCCACATCGAGGAGCCCCGCCACCGCGTCGACCACGTGCTGCGCCTGCGTGAGCTGCAGGACGAGACGGGCGGCTTCCAGGTCTTCATCCCGCTGCGCTACCAGCACGACTTCGTCGACGTGAAGGACGGCAAGGTCCGCAACCGCCTGCAGGCCCGCACCCAGATGGCCACCGGCGCCGAGGCCCTGAAGACCTTCGCGGTCTCCCGCCTGCTCTTCGACAACGTCCCGCACGTCAAGGTCTTCTGGGTCATGCACGGCGTGCAGACCGCCCAGCTGGCCCTCCAGCACGGCGCCGACGACATGGACGGCTCGGTCGTCGAGTACAAGATCACGCACGACGCCGACAACTACGGCACCCCGAACAAGCTGACCCGCGAGGACCTCCTGGACCTGATCCGCGACGCCGGCTTCCGCCCGGTGGAGCGCAACACGCGCTACGAGATCATCCGCGAGTACGACGGCCCGGACCCGGCGCGCCGGGAGTCGCCGCAGCCGATGCGGGTGTGATCCGGTGACGTTGTCGTTCGAGCTGGACCCGGCGGTCTCGCCCGCCCTCCGCGACGAGGTGCTCGCACTGTGGGCGGACGTGTCGAACGCGGGCGGCTCGGTCGGCTTCGTGCCGCCGGTGACCGTGCACGACATACGCCCCGAGCTGGTGAAACACCTGGTTGCGATGGCCGAGGGCCGCACCCGGCTGCTGGTGGGCCGGGATGCGGCGGGCACGGTCGCCGCGACCGCGTTCCTCACCCACAACACGCACCGGCTGATGAAGCACTGGGTCTGGCTGTTCACGGTGATGGTCCACCCCCGGCACCAGGGCAGGGGCTACGGCCGCGACCTGCTCTCGGCCGCCGCGGACGCGGCCCGCACCCTCGACGGCGTGGAGGCGATCCGCCTCACCTGCCGCGGCGGCCTCGGCCTGGAGCACTTCTACGGCTCCTGCGGCTACAAGGAGGTCGGGCGGATACCGGACGCGATCCGCGTCGCGCCCGGCGACGACCGCGACGACATCTTCATGCTGCTGTCGCTGGCCTGACCCCCCTGCAAGATCGGGTCGGTACCGTGCTTCACTGGACGGTGCCCCTGTCTGGAACCGGAAGAGTGGATTGAGATGCTCCGCTACACACTGATGCGCCTCGGGATCCTCGCGGGTTGCCTCGTGGTCGTCTGGGGCCTTGTCTACTCCGGCATCGTCCCGCGCGGACTCGGCGCCTCCAACGGCATGTGGGTCGTCCTGCTCTCCCTGCTGATCTCGGCCCCGATCTCTTTCGTGGTGCTGCGCAAGGAGCGCGACCGCGCCTCGGCGAAGATCGTCGAGCGGGTCGACCGGGCCAAGGCCAACCTGGAGGCCAACCGCAGCCAGGAGGACGGCGTGGACGACGCGGCCCGGGCGCAGGGCCAGACCTCCTAGCCGCCGAGGTCTCACCCCGGAGTCGTACGGCAAGCGGGGTCTCGCGGGAGGGGCGCCCAATTACCCTTCTCCCATGGGTGCCGTGAAGACCAAGCGCATGCCGCGGGCGGTCCGTGAGCAGCAGATGCTGGACGCCGCCGTGCGGACCTTCGGGCAGCGCGGGTACATGGCCGCGTCGATGGACGAGATCGCCGAACTGGCCGGTGTGTCCAAGCCGTTGGTCTACCTGTATCTGAACTCGAAGGAAGACCTGTTCACCGCCTGCATCCGGCGGGAGGCGACGGCGCTCGTCGCGGCGGTCCGGGCCGGCGTCCGGCCCGATCTGCCCGCCGACCGCCAACTCTGGGAAGGGCTGCGGGCGTTCTTCACGCACACCGCGCAGAACCCGGACGGCTGGGCGGTGCTGCATCTGCAGGCCCGGACCCGTGAACCGTTCGCGGCCGAGGTGACCGCGATGCGCGAGGAGATCGTCGCGTTCGTCACCCAGCTCATCGTCGTGGCGGCCCGGGAGGCCCACCGCGACCCCGACCTGCCCGAACGCGAGGTCGCCGGTCTCGCCGAGGCCCTGGTCGGCGCGGCCGAGTCCCTGGCCGCCTGGGCCAACGCCACCCCCGGCACCACGGCCCGGCAGGCGGCGGCCACCCTGATGAACTTCGCCTGGGCGGGCCTGGGCAACCTCATGGAGGACCGGCCCTGGTCGCCCCCGCCCACCGCGGAGGCATGACCTGGCGGGCCTCGCCGGCGGCGTCAGCGTCCGCCGGGGCCGAGGTCCTCGACGACCCCGCTCACATGGACGCGCGGCCCACCGCGCAGTTCGAACCGTCCGCCCTGCGCCGCGTACGTCACCGTGCCCGGCAGCAGCACCGGCGCCCTGAACTCCGCTTCCACCCGGGTGCGTTCGGGCGCCCCGTGCGCGGCCAGGCAGCGGGCCGCCGTCCACATGCCGTGTGCGACGGCGCGCGGGAAGCCGAACAGGCGGGCGGTGATCGGGTACAGGTGGATGGGGTTGCGGTCCCCGGAGGCGGTGCCGTAGCGGCGTCCGACGTCCCCGCCCAGCCGCCACTCGTCCACGGCGGGCAGCGGCTCACGCTCGGCCCTGCGCGACTCGTCCGTCCGCCCGGTCCGGTGCCGCGCCAGATAGGTGCTGCGTGATTCCCAGACGGTCTCCCCGCCGTCCCGCACCTCGGTGATCACGGACGCCTCGGTGCCGCGCCGGTGCGGTTCCAGTCCGCCGACGCGGACGGAGAGCTCGTACTCCCCGGTGGCCGCGAGCGCCCGCCGCCGGACGATCTCGATCGACGTGTGGACGAGCCCGAGCAGCGGCAGCGGAAAGCCCCGGCCGCTCATCAGCCGCATGGCCAGCGGAAAGCCCAGCACATGCGGATACGTCAGCGGCAGCGCGTCGTCGCCGGTCGCGAAGGCGCACACCCGCTCGTACGCCGCCAGCCGCGCGAGGTCGATGCGCAGGCCGGGCAGGACGAGCCGGTCGCGGGGGAAGTCGGCGTCCGCGCGCGGGTGTTTGAAGGGGGAGAGCAGGGCGCCCCGGGCGAGCAGGGGAGCGAGCGCGGGGGAACCGGGCAGGACGACGGACACCGGCATCACGCCCCCAGCAGGCTCTGGCCGCAGACCCGCACGACCTGGCCGTTGACCGCGCCCGAGGCCGGATGCGCGAGCCAGGCCGTGGTCTCGGCGACGTCCGCCGGAAGGCCGCCCTGCGCGAGGGAGTTCATCCGGCGCCCCGCCTCACGGATGAGCAGCGGGACGGCCGCCGTCATCCTCGTCTCGATGAACCCCGGCGCGACCGCGTTCACCGTCACCCCGTGCTCGGCGAGCGCGTGCGGGGCGAGGCAGCGGACCAGGCCGACGATGCCTGCCTTGCTCGCGCCGTAGTTCGTCTGCCCGGCGTTCCCGGCGAGACCGGCGATCGACGCGGTCGCGACGATCCGCCCGCCGCGGTTGACCACCCCCGCCCCGAGCAGCGCGTCGGTCGTGCGCAGCACGCCGGCGAGGTTCACCTCCAGGACCGGACTCCAGCGCTCGGCGGGCATGTTGACCAGCCTCCGGTCACGCGTGATGCCCGCGTTGTGGACCAGCACGTCCAGCCCGTCCGGGAGCGCGGCGGCGATCCGCTCGCCCGCGTCCGCGGCGGTGATGTCGAGCGCGAGCGCCGTGCCGCCGAGTTCCTCGGCGACCCGCCGCGCGTCCTGCCCGGCCTGCGGCACGTCGAGGACGACGACCCGGGCCCCGTCCCGCGCCAGCGTCACGGCGACCGCCGCGCCGATGCCGCGGGCGCCCCCGGTGACCAGGGCGGTGCGCCCGGCGAGGGGCCGCGCCCAGTCGACGTCGGCCCGCGGGGCGGCGCCGGTCTCGATCACCTGCCCGCTGACGTAGGCGGACCTGGGGGAGAGCAGGAAGCGCAGGGTCGACTCGGCGGCGCCGGCGTCCGTCAGGCGCAGCAGGTTCACGGTCCGGCCGCGCCCGATCTCCTTGCCGAGGGAGCGCACGAACCCCTCCAACGCCTGCTGCGCGGCGGCCTGGTGGTGGTCGTCCGCAGCGAGCGGCGAGCCCAGCACGACGATCCGGCCGCTGCTCGCGACGGACCGCACCACGGGGTGCAGCGCGGCGTGCACCTCGGCGAGCGCGTCGACGTCCCGTACCCCGGTGGCGTCGAGGACGACGGCGGCGGGAGCGCCGGTGTCTGCGGGCAGGTCCGTGCGGGCGAGCACCGGCGCGAGATCGAGCGCGCTCTTTCCGGCGGTGAGATGGAGCAGGCCGCCGCCGAGCGAGGGGCGCCCGGGCGGGAAGCGATGCAGCGGCACCGGCTGCGGCAGCCCCAGACGGCGGGTCAGGAAGCGGCCGGGCGCGGTGCCGGCGAAACGCAGATAGCGGTCGGCCATGTCCATTCTCCCCAGGCGGAAAGGTGCTTACTCTGGAGTCAGGTTACCCGAGGTAATAGCCGAGCAGGAGGTGAGAAATGTTCAACATACCGGCCGGTATCGTCCGATCGGCAAGAAATGCGACGAGGTTGCACATCCCCGACCCATCCCCGCCGCCGTACGCCCTTCGAACCCTCACCGCCTCATCACGCGCGCACCGTACGATCGCCTCCTCCCCGACCTGCGGCAACGTCCCCGCAGGGCAGCTCCGTCGAGCCCTGGAGTCGCCCGTGTCCAGCTCGCACGCGTCCGCTGCCGTGGTGCGCGCCACGGCGTACGACGGCACGCCGGTCCTCGTGGAGCCCACCGTCCAGCGGCTGGGCGGGGAGGTGCGCGAGGTCTTCGTGCCGCCCTTCGCCGCGCCCGTGCGCCACGGCTCGCTCGCCGACCTGCCCTTCGACAACGCGCGCCTGGCCCCCGACGACACGGTCCTGTCCCGCCGCACCGACGCGGGCCGGTGGACCGACGTGACCGCGGCCCGGTTCGCCGACGAGGTGCTGGCGCTGGCCAAGGGCCTGATCGCCGTCGGGCTGGCGGCGGGCGACCGGATCGCCGTCATGGCGCGGACCGTCTACGAGTGGACGCTGCTGGACTTCGCCGCCTGGTCCTGCGGGCTGGTCACCGTGCCGGTCTACCCCACGTCGTCCGTCTTCCAGACCCGGTGGATCCTCCAGGACTCCGGCGCCGTCGCGCTCGTCGCGGAGACCGCGGCGCAGGCGGCCGCCCTCGGCCCGGAGCTCGACCGGCTGCCGGACCTGCGCCATCTGTGGGTCATCGGGAAGGGCCACGTGGAGCGCCTGGCGGAGCGCGGCGGAGACGTGCCGGACGCCGAAGTGGCCGTACGGCGCGGGATGCTGAGCCCCGGCACCCTCGCCACCGTCGTCTACACCTCCGGCACGACCGGCCGCCCCAAGGGCTGTGCGATCACCCACGGCAACTTCTTCGCCGGGGTCGACAACGCGATCGAGCTGCTCTACCCGGTGTTCCGGTCCCGGACCAGCGAGGAGGCGGCGGTCCTGCACTTCCTGCCGATGTCGCACATCTTCGGCCGGATGGTCGCCGTCGCCTGCGTCCGGGCGCGGGTGCGGCTGGGGCACGCGCCGAGCCTGAAGCCGGAGGAGCTGCTGCCCGACCTCGCGAGCTTCCGGCCGACCTGCCTCATCGCCATCCCGTACATGCTGGAGAAGGTCTTCAACGGCGCCCGCGCGAAGGCCGAGGCGGCCGGCCGGGCCGGCGCCTTCGACCGGGCGACGGGCGTGGCCGTGCGTCACGGCGAGGCGATGGAGGCCCGCCACGCGGGTACCGGCCCGGGCCCGGGCGCCGCCCTGAAGGCGGCCCGCGCCTTCTACGACCCGCTGGTCTACCGCCGTATCCGCAACGCGATGGGCGGCAGGGTCCGCTACATGATCTCCGGCGGTTCCCCGCTCGGCCGCCGCCTCGCCGCGTTCTACGCCGGGGCGGGCATCGAGATCTACGAGGGCTACGGCCTGACCGAGACGACGGGCGCGTCCACCGTGACCCCGCCCCTCAAACCCCGTCTCGGCACGGTCGGTTGGCCCCTGCCCGGCTCAAGGGTGCGCATCGCCGCGGACGGCGAGATCCTGCTCGGCGGCGGTCATGTGCTGCGCGGCTACTGGGACCCGAACGCCGGCGGCGTCGTCCCGGCGACCGCCGACGGCTGGCTCGCCACCGGTGACATCGGCCGCCTCGACGACGACGGGTACCTCTACATCACCGGCCGCAAGAAGGAGATGCTGATCACGGCGGGCGGCAAGAGCGTCGCCCCGGCCCCGCTGGAGAACTGGCTGCGCGCCCACCCGCTGATCTCCCAGGTCATGGTCGTCGGCGACCTGCGCCCGTACGTCGGCGCGCTCATCACGCTGGACGTCGACGGCGTCGGTCACTGGCGCCGGATGCGCGGCAGGCTGCCGGTCCCGGCCGGACTCCTGGTCGACGACGAGGAGTTGAGGCAGGTCCTGCAGCGGGCGGTGGACGAGGCGAACAAGCTGGTCTCCCGCCCCGAGTCGATCCGCCGCTTCACGATCCTCCCGGTCGACCTCACCGAGGAGGGCGGGCACCTGACACCGTCGATGAAGCTGAGGCGGGACGTGATCGCCGAGGAGTTCGCGGCGCAGATCGAGGAGATGTACGACGGCTCCGGCACGGGAACGCCCTGAAGGGCTGCGGCCCACCCCGCAGCGATACGCACAGGCCCGGCTCCGTTCCGTCCCCGAACCCGCACGAACCCCCCACGGGAACACCGTACGATCACCGTTCTAACCCCCGGTAACCCCTCCGCCGCGCACCACCGGTGAACCACTCGGCTCGCCCTGCACGTACCTCACAGCAGAGCGGAACCGAGCTGCACGTCCCAGGAGCTGCCATGTCCGTCCCCGCGCCCGTGCCGTACCCCTCCGCGTCCGACTACGACGGCGCGCCTCAGCTGGTGGAGCCCGAGGTCCGGAGAATGGGCGGGCAGGTGCGGGAGGCGTCGGTGCCGCCCCTCGTCGCGCCGCGCACCCACGGCTCGCTCGCCGACCTGCCGTTCGACAACGCGGCCGCGGCACCGGAGGCGCGCGTCCTCAGCCGCCGTACGGCGGAGGGGAGTTGGGCGGACGTGACCGCGGCGGAGTTCGCGCGGCAGGTCCAGGACCTGGCGAAGGGCCTGATCTCGGAGGGACTGGTGCCCGGCGACCGGATCGCCGTCATGGCGCGGACCGTCTACGAGTGGACGCTGCTGGACTTCGCCGCGTGGGCCGCGGGTCTGGTCACCGTCCCGATCTACCCCACGTCGTCCGTCTTCCAGACCCGGTGGATCCTCCAGGACTCCGGTGCGGTGGCCCTGGTGACGGAGACCGCCGCGCAGGCCTCGGCCCTCGGCCCCGAACTGAGCCGCCTGCCCGACCTGCGGCACCTGTGGATCCTCGAGAAGGACCACCTCGACCGCCTCGCCGAACTCGGGCAGCCCCTCCCCGACCAGGAGGTCGCCGTACGCCGCGGGATGCTGGTCCCCGACACGCTCTCCACGGTCATCTACACCTCCGGCACCACCGGCCGCCCCAAGGGTTGCGTGCTCACGCACGGCAACTTCCTCTCCGAGGTCGACAACGCGATCGAGCTCCTCTACCCGATCTTCAAGTCCACGGCGGACGACCCCTCCACGCTCCTCTTCCTGCCCATGTCGCACGTCTTCGGGCGCATGGTGGCCATCGCCTGCGTCCGGGCCCGGGTGCGCCTCGGCCACGCCGCGAGCCTGGACGGGGAGAGCCTGCTCGCGGACCTGGCCGCCTTCCGGCCGACCTTCCTGCTCTGCATCCCGTACATGCTGGAGAAGGTCTTCAACAACGCGCGGGCCAGGGCGGAGGGCGGCGGCCGGGCCGGCACCTTCGACCGCGCGGCGAACACCGCGGTCCGCTACGGCGAGGCGATGGAGGCCCGCCACGCCGGTACCGGCCCGGGCCCGGGCGCCGCCCTGAAGGCGGCCCGCGCCTTCTACGACCCGCTGGTCTACCGCCGTATCCGCAACGCGATGGGCGGCAGGATCCGGCACATCATCTCCGGCGGCTCCCCGCTCGGCCGCCGCCTCGCCGCGTTCTACGCCGGGGCGGGCATGGAGATCTACGAGGGCTACGGCCTGACCGAGACGACGGGCGCGGCGACGGTGACGCCCCCCTTGAAACCCCGTCTGGGAACCGTGGGCTGGCCCCTGCCCGGCACGAAGGTCCGGATCGCCTCGGACGGGGAGATCCTGCTCAGCGGCGGTCAGGTCTTCCGCGGCTACTGGGATCCGCAGGGCGGCGGGGTGATCCCGGCGTCGTCGGACGGCTGGTTCCCGACCGGTGACATCGGGCGGCTGGACGACGAGGGCTACCTCACGATCACCGGCCGCAAGAAGGAGATCATCATCACGGCGGGCGGCAAGAACACGGCACCGGCGCCCCTGGAGAACTGGCTGCGCTCCCACCCCCTGATCTCCCAGTGCATGGTCGTCGGCGACCGCCGCCCCTACATCGCCGCCCTGCTCACCCTCGACATGGAGGGCGTCGGCCACTGGCGCCGCATGCACGGCAGGCATCCCGTCCCCGCGGAACTCCTGGTCGACGACGAGGAGTTGAGGGCGGTGCTGCAGCGTGCCGTCGACGAGGCGAACAAACTGGTCTCCCGCCCCGAGTCCATCCGCCGCTTCGCCGTCGTCCCCCAGGACTTCACCGAGGAGGCAGGCCATCTGACCCCCTCGATGAAGCTCCGCCGCGAGGCGGTCCTGCGGGACTTCGCGGCGGAGGTGGAGGGACTGTACGAGCGGTAGGGGCGGCCCGGTCCCCGTCAGGGGGCCGCTCGCCGGGGTCTGCGGGCGATCAGGATGGCCTGGGGGACCGGTTCGGCGAGTGGCTCGATCGCCTCGCGGACGGTTCGGGAGACGACCGCGAACCCCGACCGCGTGAGCAGGTCCGCCATGTGCTCGGGGCGCCGGCGCTGGAAGTCGAGGCAGACCGGACGGCCCCACGGACGGTCGTGGCGGCGCGGTACGTCGCCGGCCTGGAAGGCGAGCAGCAGCTGACCGCCGGGCGAAAGCACGCGGTGGAACTCGGCGAAGAGGGACGGAAGCCGGTCCGCAGGGGTGTGGATGGAGGAGTACCAGGACACGGCACCGGCGAGAGCGCCGTCGGCCAGGTCGAGCGCCAGCATCGAGCCCTGTTGGAACCGCAGACCCGGATTCTCGCGGCGGGCGATCGCCAGCATCCCTTCCGACAGGTCGAGCCCGAACACCGGCAGGCCGAGGCCGGCCAGGTACCCGGTGAGCCGGCCCGGTCCGCACCCGAGGTCGGCCACGGCCCCGGCCACGAGTTCGGCGAAGACGCCGAGCAGCGCCCGGTCCAGCGGCCGGCCGGCGAGCCCGTCGCCGGGGAAGTGGTCGGCGTAGTCCTCGGCGACGGCGTCGTAGAAGGTGCGGGTGGCGGTGAGGAAGTCGGCGTCGGTCATGGACGGGCACGGTACCCGCGGTCACCGACAACGCCCGCCGGACCGGTCACGCCGCCCCGGCCGTCCGCGGCCCCGCGGCGAGCAGGACGACCGCCCCCGCCTTCACCCGGCCGGGGAAAGGGCGCGGGACAAGGCAGGAGCCCCGCCGCCTTGCGGCGCGGGGCTCCTTGGGTACTGCTTGTCAGTTCCGGATCAAAGCACCAGGCTCCGAGACCGAATGATCAGACGGGGGTGACGTTCTCCGCCTGCGGGCCCTTCGGGCCCTGGGTCACGTCGAAGGAGACCTGCTGGTTCTCCTCCAGCGAGCGGAAGCCGCTCGCGTTGATCGCGGAGTAGTGAACGAAGACGTCGGGGCCGCCGCCTTCCTGGGCGATGAAACCAAAGCCCTTTTCGGCGTTGAACCACTTCACGGTTCCGGTAGCCATAAGCCCTCCTTGGGCCCAAAGGGTCGCCCTGCTCCAGAACCTGCAAGTGTGAAACGGTGCCGCACAACTGCATACGTCTGAAAACGACTAGAGCCCGCGGTTACATGCTCCGCAGGCTCTGTACTGCAAGGGAAACCAAACTGCAACTTGCGGCGAGCCTAGCACGCAGGCAGCCGAAAGCAATAGAGGTCAAGATCACGTCACCCAGATGTTTGAAAGGGGCGGGTGAGCTTGACGTGAAGAAGGTGGCGGTACTGCGCCACCCTGAACGCAGCACCGTACCCCATGGGGGCTAGTCTCGCGATGTGGACATTTCTCGCACCCGGCCGCGCGTCGGCCACATCCAGTTCCTGAACTGCCTGCCCCTTTACTGGGGGCTCGCGAGAACGGGCACGCTTCTCGACTTCGAGCTCACCAAGGACACCCCGGACAAGCTCAACGAGAAGCTGGTGCAGGGAGACCTCGACATCGGGCCCATCACCCTGGTCGAGTTCCTCAAGCACGCGGACGAACTGGTCGCCTTCCCGGACATCGCGGTGGGTTGCGACGGCCCGGTGATGTCCTGCGTGATCGTCTCGCAGGTCCCCCTGTCGGAGCTGGACGGCGCCCGTGTCGCCCTCGGCTCGACCTCGCGCACGTCCGTCCGGCTGGCCCAGCTGCTGCTCGCCGAGCGCCACGGCGTCCAGCCCGACTACTACACCTGCCCGCCGGACCTGAGCCTGATGATGCAGGAGGCCGAGGCGGGCGTCCTCATCGGCGACGCGGCCCTGCGGGCCAACCTGCTGGACGGGCCCCGCTACGGCCTCGAGGTGCACGACCTCGGCGCGCTGTGGAAGGAGTGGACCGGCCTGCCGTTCGTCTTCGCCGTCTGGGCCGCCCGCCGCGACTACCTCGAGCGCGAGCCGGAGATCACCCGCAAGGTGCACGAGGCCTTCCTCGCCTCCCGCAACCTCTCCCTGGAGGAGGTCGGCAAGGTCGCCGAGCAGGCGGCCCGCTGGGAGGCCTTCGACGAGAAGGTCCTGGAGCAGTACTTCACGACCCTGGACTTCCGCTTCGGCGCACCGCAGCTGGCCGCGGTCGCGGAGTTCGCCCGGCGCGTGGGGCCCACGACCGGCTTCCCGGCGGACGTGAAGGTGGATCTGCTGCAGCCGTAAGCCCCACGGGAACGGCGCACTACCCTTTTCTCGTGGTACGGGGGAGGGGTGACGCCATGCAGCCACTGGGAGCCGACGAGCCCACGGTCGTGGGGCCCTACCGGCTGCTCGGCCGGCTGGGCTCGGGCGGCATGGGCCGTGTCTATCTGGGGCGCAGCGCCGGGGGCCGTACGGTCGCGGTCAAGATCGTGCATCCGCACTTCGCCCTCGACGAGGAGTTCCGCGCCCGCTTCCGCCGCGAGGTCGAGGCGGCGCGGAGGGTCGGCGGCGCCTGGACGGCCCCGGTCCTGGACGCCGACCCGGAGGCCGCCGTGCCCTGGGTCGCCACCGGGTACGCCGCGGGCCCGTCCCTCGCGACGGCGGTCACCGACCGCGGCCCGCTGCCGGCTCATTCCGTACGGGTCCTGGGCGCGGGCCTGGCCGAAGCGCTGGCGGCGGTGCACGAACTGGGCCTGGTCCACCGGGACGTGAAGCCCTCCAACGTCCTCCTCACCCTCGACGGCCCGCTCCTGATCGACTTCGGGATCGCCCGCGCCACGGACGGCACGGCCTCCCTGACCTCCACCGGCGTCTCCATCGGCTCGCCCGGCTACATGGCTCCCGAGCAGATCCTCGGCAAGGGCGCCACCGGGGCGGCCGACGTCTTCTCGCTGGGCGCGGTGCTGGCGTACGCGGCGACGGGCGAGCCGCCGTTCCCGGGCGACTCCTCGGCCGCGCTGCTCTACAAGGTCGTCCACGAGGAGCCCGAACTGGGCCTGCTGGCGGGCGAGTTGCGCGAGGTGGTGCAGGCGTGCCTGGTCAAGGAGCCGAGCGCGCGCCCGGCCCCCGCCGACCTGGCGCACCGGCTCGCCCCCGAGAGCGCCGCCCGGCTGGTGGCCGCCGGCTGGCTGCCGGGCGCGCTGGTGGAGCAGGTCAGCCGCAGCGCCGTACAGCTGCTCAATCTGGAGGCGGCGTCCGGGGCGGAGGCGGAGTCGGGGCCGGTCGCTTTCAGCAGCCTCTCGGTCGCCGACGCGGCGCCCTCCGACGTGGTGACGTCCGGGGACGTGACATCCGGCGGGGAGGGGGCCGGGCGGCGGACGGCCGGGGCGTTCGGTCCGGCGCCGGTCATGCCGTCCGCTCCGGCCGCGTCCCCGATTCCCGAGCCGCGCGACGCGCCACCGGGCAGGCTCGCCGTCTCCGTGGCCGCCTCGTCCGCGCCGGGCGAAGGGGGCCGCGGACGACGGCTGAGCTGCACGGTGGCGCTGGCGGTCGCGGGCGCGCTCGCGGCCGTGACGGTGGGCTCGGCGTTCCTGTTCGACCTGCTGCCCGGCGGCGGGAGCGGCGGCAAGGACACCAGCGCGGGCGGCGGGCACTCGGCGAGCGTGACGCCGAGCACGGGCACCGGGCCGAGCACGGGCGCGAGTGCGGAGCCGAGCCCGACCGGCGGGCCGAGCACCAGCCCGAAGCCCACCGGCGGCGGGGCCTCCGCCGTCCCCGCCTCCTACCTCGGCACCTGGGAGGGCCAGGCCCTCGCCCTCGACGGCACCCTGCCCGTCGGCACCTTCCGGCTCACCGTCCACGAGGCCGACGTGGGCGAGGAGTTGGGCCGCCTGCGGCAGACCGACCAGCTCGGCGGTGTCTGCGACGACATCCTCACCGTCAAGTCGGTCACCGCGCAGCAGATCGTCGCCACCTCGGTCGGCGCCGGGTCCAACCACAGCGGCTGCAACCCGACACCCCACACGGTGCGGTTGTCGCACGTCGGCGACGACCTGAAGTACGTGTCGGACAGTGAGGCGGAGGGCCGTCCCACGGCCCGGATGTCGAAGACCGCCTGAACGGCCTCGCAGAGCCGAAGCGCTGCTTCGCACCGCCGCCCCTCCGACGGCCGCCCCTCCGACGGCCGACCCGCCGACCCGCCGACCACCGACCCTCCGACCGCCTCACCGTCGAAGCGCCGACCGCCGCACCGCCGTTGCCGCGGTCAGCCACCACGGCCGGTGCCCGGCGCCGGTGCCCCGGGGTCCGGTGCCCGGGCGGTCGAGCACGGAGGCGGCCACTGCCATAGTCTCCGTTGGCTGATGTAACGCACGTGGCCCCTGAGGCCGACGGGAGGATGACCACCATGCGGATGCTGGTCACGGTCGTGCAGGAAGGCGGTGAACCGCACGACGTTGTGATCGCAACGGACGAGACGGCCACCGCCGGCGATGTCGCGGAGGCGCTCGGGGCGGCTCCCGGGCACTCCGCGCAACAAGCCGGCCAGGGCACGGGGAACGTGGTGCAGCTGCCCGGCACCGTCGCCGTACCCGGCTACGGCACGGCGCCGCCCCGGACGCCGTCGCTGTGGGCCGACGGTCTGTACTGCGATCCGGCGGCACCGGCCGCCAGCGTGCTGCGCGACGGCATGCGCGTCACCGTGGACGACTCGATAGGCCCGCTGCTGCGCAAGGGCGAGCCGGTCGGGCAGTACGAGCTGAGGGTCGCCGCGGGGCCCGCGGCCGGCCGCGTGGTCCGGCTGGGGGTGGGCGCGGCGACCGTGGGATCGGCACCGACCTGCACACTGCCCGTGTCCGACCCGTCGCTGCCGCAGGTCGGGCTCCGGGTGACCATCGACATGCAGGGGGCCACCCGGCTCAGCCCCGAGGGCGGCACCGAGGTGCTGCTCGACGACGAGGCCGTCGAGGCGGGCACGGACTGGCCGCTCGGCGGCGCCGTACGGGTCGGGGACTCGCTCCTCGTCCTCGACCGGGTGGTCGAGCCGGACGCGCACCTCTCCCTGATGAGCGAGGGCGGCCTCGCCTACAACCGCCCTCCCCGGCTGTCCCCCCTCAGGCCCCGGCGGCGCCTCGTGGTGCCGGTGCCGCCGAGCAAGGGCGAGAGGGCCAGGTTCCAGGTCCTGATGGCGGTCATGCCGCTGTTCTTCGGCGTCGGCATGTACTTCGTCACCCAGCAGATCTACATGCTGGCGTTCTGCCTGATGAGCCCGCTGATGATGCTGGGCCAGTGGATCAGCGAGAACCGCGAGGGCAAGAAGAAGGACAAGACCTCGCTGAAGCAGTACAAGAAGGACCTCGCGGCGTACGAGGCCGAACGCGCCGTCCTCGGCAAGGAGGAGCAGCGCGGCCGTCGCCAGGACGCCCCCGACCCGGCCGAGATCCTGCTCTTCGCCACCGGGCCGCGCCGGCGCCTGTGGGAGCGCCGCCTCACCGACCCGGACGCCATGATGCTCAGGATCGGCGTCGGCGGGCTGGAGTCCGACGTCGAACTCGCCCTGGCACGCGGTGGCACGGGGAGCGAGGACCTCCCGGATCCCCCGATCCTGCCCGACGTCCCGGTCACCCTGCCCTTCGCGCGGCTCGGCGTCGTCGGCGTCGCCGGTGACCGCCCGCGCGCGATGGCCACCGCCCGCTGGATCGGCGTCCAGGCCGCCGTGCTGCACAGCCCCCGCGACCTGTCGATCGTGTCGTTGTCCGCCACGCAGGCGGCCGGCGCCGAGTGGAACTGGGCGCACTGGCTGCCGCACACCGACCCCGACCAGGGCCAGGACTGTGTGGCGCTGGTGGGCTTCGACTCCGAGAGCATCACCCGCCGGGTCAGCGAGCTGCTGAACGAGCTCGCCCGCCGCAAGGCCGCCCGCGAGCAGCAGAACGCGATGGGCCAGCTCTACCCGGACCCCAACATCCTGCTCGTCCTCGACGGGGCACGCCTGCTGCGCCGGGTGCCCGGCGTACCCCAACTCCTCACCGAGGGACCGCAGTACGGCATCATCGCGCTCTGCATCGACGAGGACGAGCGTCTGCTCCCGGAGGAGTGCAAGGCTGTCGTCGCCTGGTCCCCGGACGCCGCCCACCACGTCCGGGTACGCGGCTACGGCATGGAGGGCGTCGGCGACATCCTGGCCGATCAGGTCACCCCGGAGTGGTGCGAGCTGCTCGCCCGGTCCCTGGCGCCGGTGCGGGACGTCAGCCGCGACGACGCCGACGCGGCGCTTCCCGCCTCGGCCCGGCTGCTGAACCTGCTGAACATGCCGAACCCGGCCGGCCCGGACGTGGAGCGGATCTGGCAGGCGGGGGGCTCCACGACCTCGGCCCCGATCGGTGTCGCGGCCGACGGCCCCTTCGTCCTCGACATCCGCAGGGACGGCCCGCACGCGCTGGTGGCGGGCACGACGGGCGCCGGCAAGTCGGAGCTGCTGCAGACGATCATCGCCTCCCTCGCGGTGGCGAACCGTCCGGACGCACTGAACTACGTCCTCATCGACTACAAGGGCGGCAGCGCGTTCATGGACTGCGCCCGGCTGCCCCACACGGTCGGCATGGTCAGCGACCTCGACGCCCATCTGACCGAGCGGGCCCTGGCCTCGCTCGCGGCCGAACTGCACCGGCGCGAGCGGATCCTGTTCGACGCCGCGGCCAAGGACATCGAGGACTACAACGACACCCGCAAGCTCCGCCCCGAGCTGGAGCCCATGCCCCGACTGGTGCTGGTGATCGACGAGTTCGCGTCCCTGGTCGCCGAACTCCCCGACTTCATCGCGGGTCTGGTCGACATCGCCCGCCGGGGCCGCTCCCTGGGGGTGCACCTGGTCCTGGCCACGCAGCGGCCGGCCGGCGTGGTGAGCGCGGACATCCGGGCGAACACGAACCTCAGGATCGCGCTGCGCGTGACCGACGCCTCCGAGTCGCAGGACGTCATCGACGCACCCGACTCGGGCGCGATCGCCAAGTCGACGCCCGGCCGCATGTACGTCCGCTCCGGTGCCCAGTCCCTCGTGGGCGTGCAGTCGGCACGCATCGGTGGCCGCCGCCCGGCAACGGGACAGACAGGCCCGAAGGCGACCCTGCTGCCGCTGCCCTGGAACGCCTACAGCCGCCCGCTTCCCCGGCAGAGCCAGGCCGATGACGACGGCACCATGGTCACCGACCTGGCGGTCCTGGTCGACGCCGTCCGCGACGGCGCGACGCGCATGGGCTTCGGCGAGCAGCGCAGCCCGTGGCTGCCGCCGCTGGCACAGACGGTGACGCTGGCGGAACTGGAGGCCTACGGGCCCGCCGCGCCGACGGCGCTCCCCGATGCCGACGTGGCGCCGGTCCCGTACGGCCTCATCGACCTGCCGGCCCAGCAGAGCCGCAGGCCGCTCGCTCTCGACGTCGTCCACGGCGAGCACACCCTGCTGCTCGGCGGGGCCCGCTCCGGCCGCTCGACGGCCCTGCGCACCCTGGCCGGTTCGCTGGCCCGCGCCACGTCCCCGCACGACGTGCACGTCTATGCCGTCGACTGCGGCTCGAACGCCCTTCTTCCGCTGATGCGGGTGCCGCACGTGGGCGCCGTGGTCACCCGCGACGAACCCGACCGCGTACGGCGGCTGATCGACCGCCTGCTCGCGGAGATCGCCCGGCGCCAGCGGCTGCTCGCCATGGAGGGCGCCTCCAGCGCGGCCGAACAGCGCGCGGCGGCGGCGCCGGAGGACCGGCTGCCGTGGATGGTGCTCCTCCTGGACAGCTGGGAGGGCTTCGCCTCCACCTTCGAGAACTACAACTACGGTCAGCTGCTCGAAGCGGTCCAGCGAATGTTCCGTGAAGGTTCCGCGGTGGGCCTGAAGGTGGTCATGACCGCCGACCGCAGTGGTCTGAGCGGTCATGTCTCGTCCGCGTTCGCGGACCGGCTCGTCCTGCGGTTCGCCGACTCGAACGACTACGCCACGGCCGGGCTCCAGCCCCGCGAGGTGCCGAAGGACATGCCGCCGGGCCGGGCGCTGCGGATCACCGACACGGGCGTGAACGAGACCCAGATCGGCCTGCTGGCCGAGGACCCGGCGGGGCAGGCGCAGGTGCGCGCGCTGCGCGAGATCGCGGAAGAGGCGCGGGCGCGCCACGCCGGTATGCCGGCGGGCCGTCGTCCTCTGCGGGTGGACGCGCTGCCGGCCCGCATCACGGCGTCGGAGGCCATGGCCCTGGACCCCGACTTCGCCGCGTCGTCCCCTCTCTGGGCGTTGATCGGCGTCGGCGGCGACGAACTCCGCCCCATCGGCGTCGACCTGGAGGAGAACGGCCCCGGCTTCGTCGTCGCGGGCCCGCCGAAGTCCGGCCGGTCCACGCTGCTGCTGGCCGCGACGGAATCCCTGCTGCGCTCCGGGACTCCGGTGGTGCTGGTCACCCCGCGTCGCTCGCCGCTGCGCGATCTGGCGGGCAGGGACGGCGTGCTCGGCGTGCTGAACGCCGACAGCCGTGAGGACGATCTGGAGGAGCTGACCGCCAAGGCACCGAACGGCTCCTACGTCGTGGTCGCCGACGATGCCGAACTCCTCTACGACACCAGCCTCGACGAGGCTCTGGAGGCGGTCGTGCGCAAGGGCGCCGACGGCGGCATCGGGCTGATCGCGGCCGGCACCACGGACAGCCTGTCGGGGCAGTACCGGGGCTTCGCCGTCGAGGCCCGCAAGTCCCGCAACGGCCTTCTGCTGACGCCCCAGAGCCCGTCGGACGGGGAACTGTTCGGCGTCCGCCTGCCCGCGAACAGCGGTGGCGGCCCGGTGGGCAGCGGCCTGTTCGTGGCGGGTGGCTCGTTCATGCCGGTCCAGGCGGTCATGAACGGCTGAGCCCCGGCGACCGTCCCCGCGAACCACGAACCGCGGCCCCGCTCCGGTGAGCGGGGCCGCGGCACGGACTCCTCGGAAGGGTGTCCGCGCGGGAGGCCGGAAACGCCGCCGGGGCGCACGACGCAGACCGTGTGTCTCGTCCGTGCGCCCCGGCGGGCGGTGTCATCCGCGCGGATCGCCTGGGATCAGGTGGCGCGCTCGATGTTGTCGGCGCTCGTGCTCGCCGACTTGCTGGCCTCGTTCAGGGTGTCGACCCACTTCGAGAACGTCGGCTTGACGTCGTGCCAGTCGTGGCGGAAGCGGTCGGCCTTCGGGCCCTTCCAGAAGCCTTCGCTGTGGCTCGTCTTGCCGTCCAGGTCCTTGATCAGAACCTGCAGGTCGTGAGCCTTGTGAGCGAAGAGCTTGGACAGCTCCCGGAGTTGCTGGAGATCTGCACCGCGATCCATGGCGATCCTCCCCGTAGTGATCGAAGGCAAGCGGACTACCCGTTTGCAACAGTGGACGCTACAGCACCGGGCGCAGTCGCCGTCCAGCGCCGCCGCAGATCTGATCGTCCGGTGAACAAACGGTGGTCATCCGGCCCAGGGGGGCAGGTAAACGGCGAACCACGCGTCGGTATGCTGAGCCTCTTGAGACAGCGGGGGAGGCTGCTATGGCAAATCCTGACATTCAGGAACTCAACCATCGTGCAGGCCAGTTGAGGTCGCTGGCCGACCACATCGACGGACTCGTCGACGCTGCCAAGAAGCACAGCACGGTCTCGATGAAGTCCTGGTCCGGACCGAACGCGGACCACGTGCGCGGCAAGCTGAAGAGCTGGCACACGACGTGCGGCACGGTCGCCCAGGCACTGCGTGACGAGGCGCACCAGTGCACCGAGGAAGCCAAGGACCTGCAGAACCAGAAGAAGTGAGCCGGCGCCCACGCCGCCTCGCAGGAGGAGCCCACACCAGTGCCTTCGTACGACAGCTCCCGAGCCCGTTTCCGCCTGGCCGACCGCCACATCGCCGTGTTCGCCCATCTCCTGGACGGCGAGACACCACCCGAGGAGCTGTGGGACTCGCTGGTCGAACTCCAGCGCATCGGACTGGTCGGAGAAGAGGGCGAACTGGCCCCGATCCTCAGGGGGCTGCTCGGCAGCCTGGCCGCTCCCCTGGCCTTGGTGACGGTGGAGATCACGGGGGAGCACGGGACGATCAACCACGGCGTCATCGTCGGCCAGGAAGCGATGATCGCCCATGAGGGCTGGCCCGGCGAGGAGGAGTCCGAGTACACGCCCATCGCCCCGCACAGTCTGGTCTGGGAGTTGGCCCGCATGGTCAACCTGCAGGCCGACGACGAGGCGGACTCCGACGTCTCCCGCATCGAGACGACGATGGGTGCTCTCGACGCGGCACTCTCCGTTCTGGACCAAGGAGAGGGCGACGAGGCCGCGACCCGGGACCTCATTCGCAAGGCGCTGACGGAAGCTGGCACGCCCAAGGAGCCGGAGCTGGGCGAGTTCACCGAGCTTGTGATGGCCCTGAACGCGACATGGCGCGTCACCACCGCCTGGGACGGCAAACACGACGGTGAGCGGGCCGCGATGGTGCGGGCCCTGGCGGTGTGGGACTGCGGACCGCGCGGCTACTGGGTCAGGGAGAAGCCCGAAGAGCCCATTGTGGACGGGCAGGTTGGCCCCGAGAGCGCGCTGTGCCTGGTACGCACGCGGAACGGCGAGATCTGGGAGAAGATCACGGACCTTCTCCCGGACAAGGAGGATCTGATCGGTGATGAGGATGACCCCGCCGACGCGTGAAGCGCCGACGGGAGAAGGGGCACCGCGGGCGGGTGATGCCGCGGTGCCTCGCTCAGCGCCTGTACTACGAAGTCAAAACCAGTTCCCTGGGTTGAGTGCATGGCCGACCTTCTTGGCCGTGCCGATCGGGTCGGTCACGACTTCCTTGGCCGCGTCGCCGACCGCGTCCACCGCCTTGACCCCGCCCTCCTTGATGCCGTCCCAGTGTTGGACGACCTTGGCGCCCAGGTAGACGGCACCGAACACCACCGTGGCGCCGATCGTGATGGGGTTGGGTGCGACGGTGGCCGCGGTCAGGGAGGCATTGAATCCGGTTTCGGCGATGTCCGCGACATAGGAAGCTCCCTTTTCCCTGGTGGAGAAATTCCCGTTGTCCCACGGCCAGCCGTCGTGGTAGACCGTGTTGGCGCTGATGGCGGTCGAGGCGATACCGCCCAGTACACCGACACCCCGGAAGGCGCCGGCCACCTTGCCCGTGGCGGTCAGGCCCCTGAGCACCGCTGCTCCCCGGCCCAGTCCCTGGATTCCGCGCGCGTCGACGTAGGCGTTGCCGGCGACCTTGAGGAGATTGGCGCTGGCGGCCCTGGCGGCGACGCCCGCGTGCGTGGTCCCTCCGAACAGGGCCGCCAACTCGTTGTTTCCTCCGATGAATCGGACGATGGAGTTCGGCCCCATGTTCATGAATCTGGAACCGGCCAGCCTGTTCCACCCTCTGGTGCTGGCCCAGTTCTGTGCCGTTGACATGCCGGGGAGGCGTCCCAACTGCTGGAAGGTCCGGCTTCGGTAGAGGAAATTGGCCATTTTCGTGGGAAGCCACGAGCCGGGCGCACTCAGGGACTTGAGCTCTGGATACCAATCTCTTACGTTCCTGCCCCAACGGACCAGGTTTCGGTTGCCGCTTCTCCGTACGAGGTTGTACACGCTGTCCTGGATGGGTTGAGTCCATCCGCCGGCACGCCACGCTGTGCGGATGCGATTGCCCACCAGCACCCTCGTCATTGTCGTCGCAACGAGGCTGGTCTGCACGGCCGTTCCGGTGAATCCTTTGTACTCTCTGACGGCCCCGACGAACGCCTCGACGGTCTTCTCGTGTGGTTGAAGGCCGGGAATTTTCGTCAACGCGGTCACTTCAAGGCGTTCGATCCACGCATCGATCGACTCGTCCTCGCCTCGATGCAGTGACTTGGCCGCCGGATCGTCGCTTGCGGCCACCGAATTGGCCAGCAGGAGGTGGTCCGGTGAGAGTGCCTGCCCCTTGTACTTCTGAATTTCCTCGGCACTGAAACCGGCCCAGCGTAGGCCCGCCTCCGGGTCACCGCTCTCCAGCCGAGCGATCCCCGCACGTTCACGAAGATCCGGTGCGGTATCGGTGACCCAGCTCCGCAGAGGCTTGAGCGCCGCCAACCTGCCCGATACATTCAGGCGGGAGGCTCTGGTGAAGGCCTCGTCGAGCTTGTCCTGGACACCGCCTCGTCCCTGCAGGAGTTTGGCGAGCTGTTCCAGGTCGTCCGGATTGACGGTCCGCACGTTCGGTCCCCCTCAAGGTCTTCGGTGCTGTCGGCCCCGAGATCGTCGCGTTCTCGTCCTTGGCGCTCGCCGTTGCGATCTCCGCCCGCCTCTCACGTGGCGAAGCATCGTCACCTGGACTCAGCAGGCCGTCGGCGACGCTTGTCACGAAGCGGCTCGTGGCCAGGTGAATGCCGCGCTCGCCCACCGTCGCCCGTGACCACAGACGGTTCTCCCGCCGACCTCGACACACCCGCTTGACTTTACCTTTGCGCATCGTCGGTCATGGAGTCCGCGGTCC
Source organism: Streptomyces sp. NPDC101225 (assembly GCF_044767585.1). Taxonomy (NCBI): domain Bacteria; kingdom Bacillati; phylum Actinomycetota; class Actinomycetes; order Kitasatosporales; family Streptomycetaceae; genus Streptomyces; species Streptomyces sp. NPDC101225. The sequence goes on along the minus strand of NZ_JBIWOE010000019.1, from coordinate 85,528 downwards.
GCAGGCACTCTGGCCTCGGCGACCGCCCCTGGGACACCGTCACCATCCCGCCGATAGGCTTTGACCGTTCCATTACGGAAGCGGCCGAGGGAGTCGATGCTGGTGTTCGGTAGGCGGAAGGCGCAAGAACAGGAACCCCCTGTACCCGCCGTCGACTGGAGGGACGTTCGCCGCTTCACCATCGGAAGGACCGAGCGGTCGATCGTGCACGGAAAGAAGCCGCAACTCGGGCGACTTGGGGTGCGGGTTCCTCGCATCGGGAAGGAAGTTCACACCTATGCGCCTTGTGCCTACTTCCGCACCGACTTGCCCTCGAATCCGGTGGACGAGCCCACGCTCTACGAGGACGTGACCGCTCAGCGGATTCTGTGTGCTGTCGATGGTCCCGTGGATGTGGGCAAGGAGGTGCACCGCAGTGTTCGGGACGGTGAAGGGCGCATCATCGGCACGATCCGCCGCATTCCCTCCAAGAACAGAATGGTCAACCACACCTGGCGTCTGGACCAGCCGGGCCATCCGGAGGTCGCAGGCCACAGCAAGTGGTCCCTCGCCAACAATGGTCCCAAAGGGCTGGCGCTGCGCGGTCTCGAGTCGACTCTCAACGGGGTTCTCGAGATCGCGGCGGGCGGCGACAACCGCGCATCAGAGGGACGCACCCTCGAATGGAAAGCCGAGGACGATTTGGTGATGGTGTCCAAGGGGATTCCCGGCATCGAATGCAGTATTGATGTGTCCATCAAGGTGGGGTGGCTCGACCGGCGTCTGGCTTTTGCCATAGCCATGGTCCCGGATTTTCCCACCCCATAGGTCGGCCGCGGCCTTGTCGAGTCGCAGCGCACCGAGGTGACGGCGGGGTGGCCGTTGGGCGTGAGGCGTGACGGCGTAGACGCTCTCGCGGGTCTCGTGTGCGCCGGCGGGCGTGCGGCGGCGGTGGCCGCGGCGGGCCGGCCGAGCTTGGAGGAAGGCGGTTCCGCAGGCTTGGAGCGAGCGGGACTCCCGTCTTCCCCAACCGGAGGCGCAGGCGGAGGCGGCGTACTGGACGGGAATGTCCCGCCAAGGAGCCACGAGCCGGCTGCAAGCGGCCGGCTGGTTGATTCTGATCACGACAACGCCCCTTGGCGCAGCGTCAAAACCAGTTCCCTGGGTTGAGTGCATGGCCGACCTTCTTGGCCGTGCCGATCGGGTTGGTCACGACTTCCTTGGCCGCGTTGCCGACCGCGTCCACCGCCTTGCCCGCACCCTTCTTGATGCCGTCCCAGTGCTGAACGACCTTGGCCCCCACGTAAACCGCTCCGAAGCCCACGGCGAGGCCGATCGTGACCGGGTTGGGTGCGATCATCGCCGCGGTCATGGAGGCGTTGAAGCCGGCCTCGGCCACGTCCGCGACGTAGCCGGCGCCGTTGCGCTGGAAGGCCTTGACCGGGTTGCCCTGCGCGACGACGTTCGCGGTGCTGAACACCGTGGCCGCCGCGCTTCCGGCGATGCCCGCCCCGCGCAGCACACCGGCCACCTTGCCGGCGCCGGCCAGTCCCTTCCCCAGTGAGGCCGTGCGGCTGAATCCGAGGCCCCGGGCCTTCGAGTAGATGTTGCCCGACACCTCGAAGAGGCTCGCGTTGCCGGCGCGCGAGACCGCCTGTCCCGAGTGGGTGAGACCTCCGTACCGTGCGGCGAGGGAGTCGGACCCGACGATGAAGTTGATGGCCTTGTTCGCCGAAACGCCCTTCCAGATGGGGGATCTCATGAACTTCAGCCCACGGATGGCGTCGTAGCCCTTGCCGGTCCACTCGGCGACCTTGCTCTTGGTGCCGGGGACCGACTGGGCCCACTGACTCAGCTTGCTCGGGAACCAGCTGCCGGGTGCCCCGAGCGAGCGGATCTTCGGCGTGTACTTGATGAGCTTCGTTCCCGACCAGCGCAGCAGATCGTTGTCCGACCCACGGAGCGTGACGCCGATACGGGTCTTCCAGGTGCGCAGCAGGCCCTTCTTGAACGAGTTCCCGACCAGGATCTTGGTCAGCGCCGCGCCCTGGATGGTGACGGTGGCCGTGGTCCCCTTGACCGACTGCCAGTCGCCGTACAGGTCGATCACGCTCATGATCGTCGCCGCGTGCGGCTTGAGCCCCGGGATCTGTTCCAGGGCATGTGTCTTGATCCGCGAGATCCAGTCGTTCAGGGACTCGTTGGACTTCCGCTTGAAGACGTCGGCGTCCGGATCGTCGCTGGCGGCAACGGAGTTGGCGAGAAGGATCTCGTCGGGTGTGAGCCCCTCGCCCTGGTGGTCCTTGAGGTACTTGTCGATGTCCTTGGCGCTGAACCCGGCCCAGAGCACGCCGGCCTCCGGGTCTCCGCTCTCCAGCCGGGCGATCGTCGCACGCTTGCGCAGGTCCGGGGCGGTGTCGGTGACCCAGCTCCGCAGCGGCTTGAGAGAGGTCAGCTTGCTGGAGACACCCAGACGCGAGGCTCGGGTGAAAGCCTCGTCGACCTTGTCCTGGACACCGCCCCGCCCGTCCAGCAGCTTGGCGAGCTGTTCCAGGTCATCCGGGTTTACGGTCCTCACGCTCTTGCCCCCTCAAAAGTGCGGACCCTGCATGCACCACCGTTCCGGCGCGCCCGTGGCCGATTCGAATCGACGCAGGAACATCATCGTACGCACGCGTACCACGCGGCACCGCGAACGGACGTGCTCAGCCCGGGTGTTCCACGGGACCCTTACTCGTCGCCCACGAGCGCGAAGGCGAACGCCAGCCGCCGGTCGAGCCAGGTCGACTCGATCTTGACCTGCTTGCTGCCCTCCGAGGTCATGACCACGCTGTCCCCGGCCCGCCACTCCAGCGACCGCGCCTTGCTGTTCGACCCGTCGTCGGTACCCGCGCTGAACAGGCTGTCCACCGCCTCGAAGGTGGCACGGATGGCCACGCGCGCGGCGACCTGGCCGGCGCTTCCGCTCGCCCACTCGTTGCGCCCGACGATCTCCGGCTGACCGGGCTGGTCGATGCGCCAGGTGTGCTTGAAGGGGCGCTTGGGCGGCACACGGCGAAGGGTTCCGACGAGCTCACCGCGGGCGTCGCGCACGACGTGATGGCGTTCGCCGTCCACCTCCCGGGGCTCCTCGACGTAGCAGAGCAGGCGCTGGGCGTCGGCGTCCTCGTAGAGCGTGAGTTCGGGACGCGACGGAAGGTTCGCGACGGACGACGATCCGAGGAACGCGCAGGGGGCGAGAACCGGCCGGTCCTTGCTGCCCCGCGGTACGCGGACGGCGGGCTTGCCCCACACCGACCGAGGCCGCTTGGGGGACTTGGGCCGCTCGACGGAACCCACGACGAACCTGAACACCGTCTCCCAGGGGACGGGCTCCACCGGCGCTTCTTCCGCTGCCTTCGCCCTGTTGTTCCTGCCGAACGCCACTTCCGCCTCCATCGCCACACGCCGCGCCGGACAGCATGACTCTACCCACGCGCGATTCCGGCTTCCCCGGAACGTCAGAAGGACGCTTCGCCGACGATGCCGATGCCGATGCCGATGCCGATGCCGATGCCGATGCCGATGGCCATGGCGAGCGCGACGCAGTGCGCGCCGAAGCCGGCGGTGTGTGTCTTGGTGTCGACGCAGGAGACGCTGACCGGCGGTCGGCGGACGGGCTGATGGAGGACCCTCACCGGTTGATGGACTGGATTTCCTGGACGGTGATGTTCTGGGTGGAGCCGAAGGTGCCGTCGGGCAGGGGGTGTTGTCCTGGGGTGCCGGTGCCGGTCCAGTGGATTTTCCAGGTGATGGTGGCTTTGAGGGGGTAGGTGGTGGTGCCGGAGGAGTGGAGGTAGGTGAGGCCGCAGGGTGGGGTCTGGTTGGCGTGGCCTGGGGTGTAGGGCGTGCCGATGTGGTTGTGGTGGATGGGGCAGGTGCCGGAGGCGGGGTAGGTGTGGGCGTCGGGGGTGCCGGGGTCGATGGTGAGGGAGACGGGTTGGGCGGTGGTGGTGGCGGAGATGCCGAGGGCGGGGACGGAGGCGGTGACGGAGACGGGTGTGAAGGTGGTGTGGTCGAGCCAGGCCCAGGTGGGCAGGTTGACTTTGGTGGTGTTGGCGGGGGCGAGGGTCACGGTGGTGGCGGGGACGCGGATTTTGTTGTAGGCGAGTTGGGCGAGGATCTGTGGGGTGACGGCGTTTTTGGCGTCGGCGGGGGGTGGGTCGCCTTTGTCGACCCAGAAGATGGGTTTGGTGCAGGTGTCCCAGCCGGGTGGGAAGGTTTCGTTGGCGTAGGAGTCCCACCAGTAGCCTTGGCCGGTTTTGGCTTGGTTGAAGTCTTTGTAGGTGCCGGGTTCCTCGCCGCCGTTCTGGTAGGTGTTGCGTTGTTCGAGGTCCCATTGGGATCCGGTGGATTCGGCGTTCCAGATCGGTTCGAGGTATGCCTTGAGGGTGGCGGGTGTGTAGGTGGGGGGGTACCAGCAGGCGGGCGGGGTCCAGGAGGTGGTGGGGGTGACGGGGCCGGCGGAGGGGCCGGTGCCGTTCTTGGAACGGTCGAAGACAATCGCTCCTGCGGATGCGGAGATTTCGTCGCCCGTCCGGTCGCCGTTCGTCTGCGTCTCGGAACTCGTGCCCTTGCCTCCAGGTTCAAAATCCGCCCAAGCAACGGGACAGGACGTCGCGAGGGCGCCCACGACGACGACCGCGCACACCAAGAGCCTCTTTACGGCTGGCACTTGATGGCCCCCCTGTTGGAAATGATCTGAGACGTCTGCCAGACCCCGTCGGAGTTCTTGTCCAGCCTGGTGTTGTAAAGGACGTAGCTGTTCTTGGTGACCGGAGTCTTGTCGATCTTGTTGGTCTTCTTGTCCTTACTGAAACCCTCGCTCTCGTCGGCGCAGAACGAGAGGGTGGCCGACGTCTTACTCGTCAGCGTCACGTTGCGGTCGTAGTAGCGGGCCACCCCGGTGAGCGTGGCTCCGGCCTTCTTGAACTCGGCGACCCAGGACAATGCGGCCTCGAGCGCCTTGCCTGTGTTGTAGTAGGCAATTGCATGGCCCTTGGGGTCCGTGCCGGTGATGGCGGCGTCCACCGCCCGCATGCGTTCGGCGTTGTCAGCCAATACGGCGTCCTTCACCGGATCTCCAGTCTTCCCGCCCTCAAAGACCAGGTTCAGGTCGGAGGGCAGTTCGATCTCCGGTCGGCCGGCGCTTCCGGCGGTCGAAGCGCTGGGCGAAGCAGGCGTTTGGCTTCCCGTGTCGGCTCCCGCGATCTTGTCGTTGTCCTTGCTGCTGTCGTCCCCGCTCCCGCAGGCCGTCAGGAGCAGGGCTGCGGTCGCGGCCAGCGCGGTGGCGGCGGGCAATGTGCGGCGCTTCACAGTGGTGGACTCCCCGTGAGACTGAAGTTGGTCAAGGGCATGAACGCTATCGGTGGGGTTCCCGGTTTCGCCAGTGCGAACTTCCCTGCGAACCTGGGCCGTTGCGGGCGCGAGAAGTCTCCCGGCGTGTGATCTGTGTCCCGAGCACGGTCAAACCGGCGTCGAGGGCGCGGGAGTGGGTTACGTCCCCCGCGTACTCGTCCGTTGCATTCGTACGGCGCCCTCCGACAGGCCCGTCACCTTGAACAGCACGCCCGCGAACTCGACCGTGTCACCGGCCCGGACGTCCTTGTACGCGGCCACGGGGATCGCCGCGCAGTTCGCGCCGAAGCCCGCCGTGTGCGTCGTGGTGTCGACGTAGGAGACGGTGATCGACAGACCGGTGGGGAAGGTCTGTACCCCACCGTTGCGCCGCAGGGTCAGCGTGGCTCCGTTCACCGGGAACCCCTTCGAAGCCGCCGCCAGGACGGACGGGTTGCTGGAGAAGCAGAGATCGTCGTCCGCCGCGCCGCCCTTCGGCGTCAGGGTCTCGGGGGCCGCTGTCGCCGCCGCCCTGTCCCCGGCGTCCCGCGGCTCCAGGACGACCCGGTAGGAGCAGATCTGGCCGACCGTGTAGACGTGACCGGAGACGGTGATCCGCTGCCCGGCCTGGACGGTCTGCTGCTTCTGGCCGTCCGCGTAGCCCGCGCCGTCGCGCAGGGTCGCCGTACGGGTCGTACCGTCGGCGGTCGCGGCGTCGTACTGGACGCCTCCGCCGCCCGGCAGCCGGTACCCGCCGCCGCGCAGCACGTGCAGCCCGCCCGGCGTGGCCTCGCCCACGCACTCCGGACCCTTGTCCCGCGCCGCCGCCCGCGGGGTGGCGGGCGTGGTCGTCGGGTCGCCGCCGCCGGTCCCGCCGGACGACGCACCGCAGCCGGTCAGGGACATCAGGGCCACCAGGGCCGTCACGGTCCCCGCGATCCCGTGCTTACTCGCCGGCCTGAGCACCGGTCTCCTCCTCGTTGCTGTCGGCCACGCGCTCCAGCGTGATGTGGGTGCGGTACGCGACCTCGGTGACCCGCCACGCGTCACCGGTGACCTCGACGACGTCGCCCGGTGCCAGGTCGTCGTACTCGGCGACCGGCCTGCCCTCGCAGCCGATCTGGATGCGGGCGTGCACCGACGGCTCCTTGAAGACGGCCACCAGGACGTGGTGGGCGCGACCGTCGTGCCGGACGTCGTAGGGAACGTGGTGGCGGAGCACCCAGCGGCCGTCGAACTCGAAGGGGTACTTCACCTGCGGACGCTCGGACACTTCACTCACCTGTGCGGGAACTCGGCGGACCTCAGGGGGCATCGAACGCCTCGGCTCCCCCGAAGTACTTGTTGAACTGCTCCTGCGACACCGTAATCGGCGGATACCCCGACGAACCCCAGGGGTTGCCGAGAACGACCTTGCCGTCGGCGGTGAAGCCGCGGACGTAGTACGCGTGGTTGGTGCAGTAGGTGTTGCCCCACTCCTTGGGATGGTCCTTGTCCAGCTTCTCGTCGTCCGGCGTGGACACGGTGACGACCTTTCCGGAGTCGAAGGCCTTCTTCAGCCCCTCCAGGCTCTTGTCCTCGTGCTCACCGATGCCCAGGAAGCCGCCGGTGGTGAGGTCGTCGCCCTTCGCGCCCGTGAGATACGGCGCGGACTTCTTGGGGTCGTCGCCCTCGATGCCGCCGTAGCCGCGCTCGCCGTCCCCGTCGTCCGAGTAGACCGTCGCGAAGGCCTTCTCGTAGTACGCCGGCCAGGACTCGCCGTTGCCGTAGGTGGTGATGGGGGTGCCGTTGCTGTCGGTCGGCAGATCCGCGGTCATGGTGACCCACTGGTAGTGGCCGTCCTTGTCCCAGACGCGGACGCTGACCGTGCCGTTGGGGTTCTGCCTGATGCCTTCCTGGATGAACGCGGGGTCCTTCTGGGCCAGGCCGGCCAGCGAGGCGACGTACCAGCAGTCCCCGAACTGACGCTGGTTGACGTCGTCCGCCGAGACGCCGTCGACGAACAGCGGGTCGGTGGGGGTCTCCCAGTGGATGCCGTTGTTGGTCTGGCCGTTCTGGTTGTTCCCGCCCTTCTCCCATGCGTCGGTGTTGGTGACGTCCGGTTGCATGCCGGGGAAGGCCGCCTGGAACTTGCCGAAGTTCTCCGGGCTGATCTCGGACAGCATCCGGCCGAGCGTCTGACGGCGCCTGTCCTCGGGCAGGCCGTTCTCGTCGAACGGATTCCAGCCGGAGTCGTCGGTGCAGCTGACCAGTTGGTTGTAGAACGCGAGGTCCTTGGGAGATGCCTTCGACACGAGCGCGTCCATCTCGGCGGCCGTCAGCCCGTCGAGTTCACCGGAGATCTTCTCCAGGTCGTCACGGTTGCCGTTGGTCCCGAAGTCCTTGCCCTGCAGCTCCTGGAGGTGACGCAGCGCGTCGTCGACCTTCTGCGGATTCGCCGGATCCTCGTCGAGGAAGACGCTGGAGTCGCTGACGGGATAACCCCGCTCCGCCAACTCCCGTGCGCCCTCCAGCTGTTCGATACGACGCCGCATGGACGACTGCATGTCCCCGAGCTCTCCGCCCAGGGAACCCGGCAGCCGGCCGCGGCCCCCGAAGATCGCCGGCATCGGGACGACGTCACCGACCAGGTCCTGGAGATCCGGATCGCGCGAGGCGTTCTGACCGGCCGGCAGGTTCTGCTGGGCGCTGGTCAGGACGGTCGCGAGCTGGGTGTGCAGGCGTCCGGAGTGCCCGGCGAGAGTGTCGAGGTCCTTGGCGAGCGTCCTGAGCCGGCCGGCGTCGAACCCCCTGAAGGCCATCAGTGGCCGCCCGTTCCGGCCTTGGCCTTGTCCTTCTCCTTGGCCTGCCGGTCCAGTTCGTCGGCCTGCCCCTCCCACCGGCCGGCATCGGCGAGCAGCGACCGCGCCATGCTGTTCAGCGTGGCCTGCCTCTTCTGCAGCGTCGCCGTGCACCGGTCGGCGAAGGGGCCCTGCCAGATCGCGCCCTCGTCACCACCGGTACGAAAGGCGGCCGCGCGCGGAGCGGCCTTCCGCACCACGTCGTCGAGATACGGCCCGAGCCGCCGCGCTATGGACCGAGCCTCCCGCGCGCACCCCCGCAGTCTCTCCGCCCGCTTCCTCAACTCGTCGGCGCCCTCGCCGTCCTTGGCCGCCATGTGCGGTCCTCTCCCCGTTGCGTGCTGCCGCGCCGTGCGTCGATGTACGACTTGATCCACGACGTGATCTACGACGTCGGTGGTGAAGCATACGAGGGGGGCGGAGGGGGCGCGACGCGCACCGGGAATCTCCTCGACGGTCACGGGGGTGTCACACGGATGGGCGCTTTGGCGGTGCTGCCTGCATCGTTCTGTGGAGGGCGGGGTCGGAATCGGAAGCCGTCAGGCTCGTCCCGACCGCGTGGGCGGGATTCTGAGGCCGTACGCGGTGCCGCCGGTCGTTCGGCCGGGAAGCCGCCAGGCCTGGTTGACCCGGCAGACGCCGATACCTGCGACGAACATGTCTATTCCGCGGACGGTTCATTCGACCGCGGGTTGAGGAGTCTGTTCAGGGCCCCGGATACGGCTCCAGACGTGGTCAACTCCAATGTGTCGACCTCTTCGAGGAGAATTGCCAATGCGAGGTCCACGGCATCCGCTTCCCCAGTCACGACACCGTGGCTGCTGGGTCCCTTACTTTTGTTGTTCCTTCTGCGGGTGATGGAGATCAGGACTCCACTGCGAGCAAGTTTCCCTCCCCTTTCGAGCTTGGCCGCAACGTACTCGTAGGATCGTTCCCGGTATGTGAGTCGCAGGGCGCGTGATGTGTTCCGGATGCCTTTGATGTTGAAGTCCAATTGGACGGGATCGCCGTCGATGGTGAGCCGGGCGTTCCTGATCGTGGGCCTGCCCGGGCCGAGCGTCCGGTATGAGACCGCCGGCATCTTCTCGCCGTGCAGAAGCACTTGCAGTTGCCGGCTTCCTGTCTTGACCGACGACTTTTTGCGCGTCGCTTCGACGGTTACTTCGCCGAACGTTCCCACGAGCCCCTTACGGCCGTGTCGTTCCTTGTTGTAGTAGGGCTTCAGCTCGAATGAATACTCTGCCACGATGCACCTTCGCCGGGGGCTTGTGACTCAAAACCAGTTGATTGGGTTGGCCGCCTTGGCGACGCCTTTGGCGCCTTCAGTGAGAATTTTTCCGGCCGTCGACGCCTTGTCATCGACCCAGTGGGCAGCCTTTCCTGCGCCCGCCTTGATGTCGTCCCAGTGCTCGACGACCTTTGCGCCACCGTAGACCAGCCCGGTACCCACAGCCAGCCCAATAGTGACCGGGTTTGGAGCGACCATTGCCGCAGTCAGGGACGCGTTGAATCCCACCTCTGCGACATCTGCTACGTATCCGGCACCCTTCTTCTTGAAAGCCTCACGAGGATTCCCTTGAGCCCAGACGTTGGCGACGCTAACACCCGTGGCCAGCAGGCTTGTGCCGATGCCGGCGTAGCGGATGAAGCCTCCCGTCCTGGCCGCTGCTCCGATTCCCTTGAGGAAGGGGGAGGCGGTCTTTCCCACGGCGATCACGGCAGGCCGAGCGTTATTGAGCTTCTGCAGATATGAGGCCGAACGGTACACCTTCAGGAGGCTGGCTTGACCTGCGCGGCTGACCAGCGCTCCGGAGTGGGTCGCTCCGCCGTACCGGATGGCCATGGCATCAGATCCGACAAGGAAGTCGATGCCCTGGGTCACCGTGGCCGAACGCATTAGCGGCAGCGTGCGGAACCCGTCCCAGACCTGACCGAGCAGGGCTGCCCGTCGCGACGCGGTGAAGGGGATTCTGCTGGCGTTCTGGTAGTGCGTGCTCCTGGCGAAGACGTTGCCCAGTTGGCCAGGGAGCCAGCTGCCCGGGGCGCTGAGGGAGCGCAGCCCGCCGACCGGGATCCTGCGCAGACCCCTGGCGACCCAAGTGCGAGCGCCACCGCCACGTTCCCACCAGGTGGAGTCGACAGCCGTGCGGAGCAAGCCGTTGTACCAGGAGTTCTTGAGCATGACGTTCGTCATGCTCGTGCCCGTTAACACGGTGGTGCCGCCGACCTTGATGACACCTGTGACGTCACTGACGTCGTTGAGGAACTCTTCGATGTCCTCTTCCCGGATTCCTTTGAGGCCGGGCGCCTTGGCCAGGTAATGCGCCTCGATGCGTGCCAACCAGTCACTGTATGTCTCCCGGTCACCACGCTCGAAAAGCTGATCCTCTCTGGCCACTGCTGCGCGCCTGCGAAGATCAGGTGCCGTCTCCGTGGCCCAGGTCCGGATTGGCCTGATACGACACAACTTGTGGGACACGCCAAGAGCGGATGCCCGGGCAAATGCTTCATCCAGCTTGTCGACGAGTCCGCCTCTGCCATCGATGAGCCGGGAGAGCTGATCCAGATCGTCGGGATTGACGATTCGCATGTGTTCTCCGTTCCTGCTTTGCGGCAGAGCACCAGTGCACAGGCATGTATCAGCCGACCGGTTGCCTCGGGGTGGCCCGCGGGCTCTGCGTCCGTAGGCCGCCCAAGGTGATCAACGGTTGATGGCTTGGATCTCCTGGACCCGGATGTCCTGAGTGGTGCCGAAAGTGCCGTTCGGCATGTCGTCACCCGTGCCGCCGCTTCCGGTCCACGTGACCTGCCAGGTGATGGTCGCCTTGAGCTTGAACGTGCCGTTGCCGGAGGAGCGCAGGTACCTGAGGCCGCAGGGTGGGGTCTGGTTCGCCTTGCCCGGGGCGTAGGGCTCGCCGATGGACTTGTCGGCGTTGATGGCGCAGTCGCCGGAGGCCGGGTAGGTCGCGGCGTCGCTCGTGCCCGGCTCCAGCTTGAGGGACACCGGTGTGGCGGTGGTCGTGGCCTGGATGTTGAAGCCGGGGACGTTGATGGCCGCCGTGGCCTTGACCTCGTTGAAGACGGCCTTGTCGAGCCATGCCCAGGTCGGCAGATTCACCTTGGTGACGGCCTTGGGGGCGAGGGTGACCTCGGTGCCGGGCAGTTCGATGTGCTGGTAGGCGAGGGCAGCGAGTATCTGCGGGGTGATGGCCTCTTCGTACTGGGGCGGCGGGGCCTCGCCGTTGTCGACCCAGAAGGGGAGGTCGTTGCACGAGCTGCGCTTCAGGATGTCGGGCTCGCTGGGATTTTCGACGGCGGCCCAGAACATCCCCTCGCCGTCCTTCTCGACGCTGTAGTCCTTGTAGCCGGGGGTGTCGGTCCAGCCGTACCCGTTCTCGTAGTGGCGCTGCAGCTGACCGAGCGCCGCGCCCGCGGTACCGCCCATACCGGGCGTGCTCAGCTGGCCGTCGATGTTCTTGGACATCTTCTTCTTGAAGTCCTTGGCGCCGAGGTACGGGGCGTACCAGCAAGGCGGCGGCGTCCAGTTGACGTCGGAGGACGTCATGTTGCCGGTGCCGCCGTTCTTGGCCACGGCCCCGGAGTACTGGATTTTGGCGGCGGCGTAGATGCCGGTGTCGTCGCTTCCGCCCGACTCGTCTTGACTGGCTCCCTTGTCCGAACCCACCGGCTTTGCGGCGTAAGCGGATTCCGTGAAAACCAGGCCGCTGAGGGTCAGCGTCAGTGCTGTAGCACTGAGCAGCCGGCGCCGCGATGCCTTCACCGGCACTTCGCCGCCTTCGTCTCGACGAACACCTTCGATGCCTGCCACAAGCTCGTACCCGTAGGGACCTTGACCATGATGATCTTGTAGTAGTCGAAGTCCGCGATGCTGGGCTTGGTCTTGAGCAGCTTGTTGGTCTTGATTTCCTTGCCGTAGAACTTGCCCGAGTCCGCACAGAACGCCACCTCTACGGACGTGCCGTTCGTCGCGGACCGTGTGGTGGCGTCGTAGTGACGCAGTGTTCCGGTGGCGGTCCAGCCACCCTTGATCCAAGCGTCGATCTGAGTGTTCGCGTAGTTGAGTCCCTCGCCTGTGGCATACGTGGTGACGGCGGCATCCTTGGTCGTTCGCTCGTCGATGCCCCGGTAGATGGCACGGAAGAAGTTGGCCGCGTCGGCGAGCGCGGCCGCCTCGTTCTTGTCCGTCGGCTTCTTCCAGTCGAAGACCAGGTTCATGTCCTTGGGCAGGGACACGTCCACGCCGTCCGGCTTGTCCTCCGCCGGCGCCGCCGACGGCTGTGCCGACCCCTTCGGCGTCCCCGAGCCCTGGTCGGCTCCGGCGATCTTGTCGTTGCTGCTGGACTTGTCGTCCCCGCTCCCGCAGGCCGTCAGGAGCAGGGCTGCGGTCGCGGCCAGCGCGGTGGCGGCGGGCAGAGTGCGGCGCTTCACAGTGGTGGACTCCCCGTGAGACTGAAGTTCGTCAAGAGCATGAACGCTATCGGTGGGGTTCCCGGTTTCGCCAGCGCGAACTTCCCTGCGAACCTGGGCAATAGCGAACGTATGGGGGTTCTCTAAAGGTGCGGTATATGTCCATAGCCGGATGAATCGTGCTCGAACTGGCGGTGTTGTCAGACGTGTTCGCGTCCGCGCGGACGTCTGCAACGACATCGAGCGTGGCGCCCGTACCGGTACCGGTCGGCGTGTGCGTTGCAGGTGTGGCGAGGGGGGAAGGGTGCGTGGTGTCGTGCGCGGCGGTGCGGAGGTCGGCGGCGGACGGTGACTGCGGTGGCTGCACCTCGTGCCGGGCCGCGAATGGCGGGGAGGATGGCCGGTTCGTTCCGCCCCCCGCGGCACCGTTCGTGAGTGAATCGTGCAGGCATCATGGTCGCGGCGTGTGGGGCGCCCCGCTCCAGGTTGCTTCCCGCCCCCGGGGCGGATTCGCTTCCGCACAGCAGGCCAGGCGCTGCGGCCAGGCTCGTAACGGCGATACAGAGCCGTCGAGTTGCAGATGAACAATGCGGGGTGAGGTGCGGCTCATGGGTCAGGACGCGCCTTGAGGGGCCTATGTGCGGCTGATACGGTGCCATGGCTTGACACTCGCCCCTGCCATGGCTAACCGCCCAGGTCGGGTGAAGTGTCCGGATTTGCAGGGTATTTGGCCGGCGCGCCAAAGACATTCTTGGCTGTAACGGGGAGCGGTTGCGTGAAGATCCAGGAGCGTACGGGGGCGGGCGCAGGGCGTTCCGCGGCTCCGGTACAGCCGCCGGTCGGTGACCGGCTTCCCACTCCGCCTCGCGAGCGCAAACCGGCGCTGGCCGCGCTCGCGGTGCTGCTGATCCTGGTGGGGGCGCTCGGCGCCACCATGCTGGTGCTGCGCGTCGGCGACCGCGTCGAGGTCATCCGGCTGACCGGTGACGTCCAGGCCGGCGACTCGATCAGCGACAGCAAGATCACGTCCGTGATGGTCAACGACGACTCCGGCGCCGCCTTCGTGCCGTGGTCCCAGCGCGACGCGCTGAAGAAGCTCCAGGCCAAGTCCACCCTGTACAAGGGCACGGTCCTCGTCGGCCAGATGTTCGCCGCCAAGAGCTCGGTGCAGCACGGCAAGGCGACGGTGGGCGTCTCCCTCAAGGAAGGCCAGTACCCCAACACGCTCAAGCCCGGGGACAACGTCGCCGTGTACCGCGTGAGCAGCTCGTCGAGCAGTGGCTCGTCCTCCAACTCCTCCTCTTCGTCGGGCTCCTCCGGCGGCGACTCCCTGCTCGTCGACCACGCCGTGGTCAGCGACGTCAAGAGGAGCAGCGACGATGTCATCAGCAGCACCAACCTGCCGGTCACGCTGACCGTCGACGCCTCCGACGCGCCCGCGCTCGCCCAGGCCGCGTCCAACGGTGAGGTCGTCGTCGTCCAGATTCCCGGCAACTAGAGGCGGCTGCGCACACCATGGCCCTCATCGCCCTCGCCGCCGACAAGGGTTCCCCCGGCGTCACCACCGCGGCCGTCGCCCTCTCGGCGGTCTGGCCGCGCCGCGTCCTGCTCGCCGAGACCGACCCGGCCGGCGGCGACCTGGTCTACCGCAGCGCCGCGGCGCACGGCGGACCGCTCAACCCCAACACGGGCATGCTGTCCATCGCCGCGACCGCGCGCCGCGGGCTCGTGCCCGACCAACTCTGGGACCATGTCCAGCCGTTGAGCGGCGGACTCGACGTCCTCGTCGGGCTCGGGAACGCCGAGCACGCCGCCGGCCTCGCGGGACTCTGGCCGACCCTGGGTCACGCCTTCTCCGCGCTCGCCGACTCCCCGAACGCGCCCGCCGACGTCATCGCCGACTGCGGTCGTATCAGCGGGGACACCCCGGCGGTCGACCTCTTCCCGCACGCCGCGCTGGTGCTGCTCGTCTCCCGTACGGAGCCCGAGTCCATCGCGCGTGTGCGTGACCGCGCCGCCGCGCTCGCGGGCAAGCTGCACGGCGGGTCGCGTGGCGCCGCCGGACTCGCGACCCCGCTGATCGGCGTCGTGCTGATCGCCGACACCAACAACGCGTCCAGGATCGCCGGCCAGGTCAACGACATGCTGGTGCACGCCCAGACCGGTGCCCGCGTCGTGGGCACCATCGCCGACGACCCCGCCGGCGCCGAGCAGTTGGCCGGCCGCAGGCGCGGCCGGCTGGAGAAGTCCCTGCTCATCCGCTCGGCCCGCAAAGTCACCACCGACCTCTACCAGCAGTTCGGCGCGACCTGGGGCGTACCCGCCCCCGGCCAGGTCAACGGCCACGCGGGGGCGGGCGCATGACCGCTGTCGACCACCAGTTGGTCAAGCGGTTCCGGCAGGACGCCGGCGACCGCATCGCCGAGCAGCGCCGCCTGGACCAGGCGAACGGCGTCACGCCGATGTCCACCGAGGACGAGCGGCAGTACGCCCGCGCGGTCATAGCCCAGATCCTGGAGGAGTACGCCCGCACCGAGATCAACGCGGGCCGTACACCGCTCGACGCCGAGACCGAGGAGCAGTACGCGGCCGCCGTGCACGCGGCCCTCTTCGGCGTCGGCCGGCTCCAGCCGCTGCTCGACGACCCCGATGTCGAGAACATCGACATCAACGGCTCCGACCAGGTGTTCGTCGGGTACGCCGACGGCCGTGAGGTGGTCGGCGATCCGGTGGCCGAGACCGACGAGGAGCTCGTCGAGCTGATCCAGGTGCTCGGTGCCTACTCCGGTCTCTCCTCGCGGCCCTTCGACTCCGCCAATCCGCAGCTCGACCTCCGGCTGCCGGACGGTTCGCGTCTGTCGGCCGTCATGGACGTGACACGGCGCCCCGCCCTCTCCATCCGCCGCGCCCGTATGGGCAAGGTCTTCATCTCCGACCTCGTCGGCAACGGCACGCTGGCCCCCGAGGTCGCGCACTTCCTCGCCTGCGCGGTCCGGGCGCGCAAGAACATCATGATCGCGGGTGCCACCAACGCCGGCAAGACGACGCTGCTGAGGGCCCTGGCGAACGAGATCCCGCCGCACGAGCGCCTGATCACCGTCGAGCGCGCCCTCGAACTCGGGCTCGACACCTTTCCCGAACTCCACCCCAACGTCGTGGCGTTCGAGGAGCGGCTGCCCAACTCCGAGGGCCAGGGCATGATTTCGATGGCCGAGCTGGTCCGCCGCTCGCTGCGTATGAACCCCTCCCGCGTCATCGTCGGTGAGGTGCTCGGCGACGAGATCGTGACCATGCTGAACGCGATGTCGCAGGGCAACGACGGCTCGCTGTCCACGATCCACGCGAACAGCTCCAGCGAGGTCTTCAACCGTATTTCCACCTACGCGCTGCAGGCGTCCGAGCGGCTGCCGATCGAGGCCAGCCAGATGCTCATCGCGGGCGCGGTGAACTTCGTCGTCTTCATCCAGCGGCGCAACAACTTCCAGACCGGCGGCCGCCTCCAGCGCATGGTCACCTCCGTCCGTGAGGTCAACGGCGTGGACGGCCGCGTGCTGTCCAGCGAGGTGTTCGCCGAGGCGCCGGACGGGCGGATCGTGCCGCACGCGCCCATCGCCTGCCTGGAGGACCTGATCGCCCAGGGCTACCGGCCCACGGGAACGTGGGGGTGAACATGATGCCTGCTGCACTCGGCTCGCTCGGTTCCATGGGCGGCCTGTTCTCCACGACCGTCGTGTACTCGATCGGCTGCGGTGTCGTCGTCGGCGGCGGTCTCGCGCTGCTCATGGTCGCCGTGCGCGGTCTGCCCGCGAAGCCCGACCACGAGAAGCAGAAGGCGGCGGAGCGGGCCGGTGAACTGCTCCGGTTCGCCGGGCAGCGCGGCTCGCTCGCGGCCATCGTCGGCATCGTCGTCCTGCTGCTGACCCGCTGGGTGGTCGCCGGTGTCGCGGCGGGCGTCCTCGTCTTCTTCTGGGACCGTCTCTTCGGCGGTGCCGGGGAGGAGCGCGCCGCGATGCGCCGCGTCGAAGCCCTCGCCTCCTGGACGGAGTCGCTGCGCGACACGATCGCCGGGGCGGTGGGCCTGGAGCAGGCGATCCCGGCGTCGGCCCGCGCCGCGGCCCCCGTCCTGCGGCCGCACCTGGACGCGCTCGTCGACCGCCTGCGCGCCCGAACCCCGCTTCCCGAGGCGCTGCAGCACCTCGCTGACGAGATCAACGACGCCTCCGCCGACATCATCGTCGCGGCGCTCATCCTCAACGCCCGTCTGCGCGGCCCGGGTCTGCGCCAGGTCCTGGGCGCACTCGCCAAGTCGGCGCGCGAAGAGGTGGACATGCGCCAGCGCGTGATGGCTCAGCGCGCCTCCACCCGCCGCTCGGTCCAGATCGTCGTCGCGGTCTCGATCGCGTTCGTCCTGGGGCTGTCCATCTTCAACCGCGACTTCGTGGCGCCGTACGGAACGCCCGTCGGCCAGCTCGTACTCGCCTGCGTCTGCGGCCTGTTCGCGCTCGGCTTCTGGTGGCTGCGCAAGCTGTCGACCATCGAGACGCCCGAACGCTTCCTCGTCCGGGACGAATCGTCCGTGCAGTTCGTGCGGCCGCGCACTCCGGCGCAGTCGCAACCGTCGCAGCACGAAGGGGGGGTAGTGCGGTGAACCTGACGATGCCGGTCGTGGTCGGTGCCGTTCTGGGCCTTGGCATCTACGCCCTCGTACGCGCCCTGATGCCGTCGAAGCGCAGTGCCGTGTCGCAGGTCGCGCGCATCGACGCGATGCGCGCGCGGGGCGCGGCCTACGAGTCGGCCCGCACCACGCGGGGCAAGAGCGGCCGCCTGGACTCGCTGCGGGCCGAAGTGGGCGAGCGCGTCGCCGAGTTCTACCTCCAGCAGGGCTGGGAGCAGCGCTCGCTGCGCGCGGACCTCGCCGTCCTGGACCGCGGCTGGGAGAAGTTCCTGGCGACGAAGGTGCTCCTGGCGGTTGCGGGTCTCTTCTTCGGCCCGTTCCTGTTCGCGATCGTCTGGACGCTGGGTTTCGGCAGCAGCCCGGTCATCCCGGTCTGGCTGGCCCTGGCCTTCGCGGCGGTGTTCTTCCTGCTGCCCGACCTGGAGGTGCGGCGGGACGCGGCCGAGAAGCGGCGCGATCTGCGGCGTGTGATCGGCGCGTATCTGGATCTGGTGTCGATGAGCCTGGCGGGCGGACGCGGTCTGCCCGAGGCGCTGATGGCCGCGGCCGAGGTCTCGGACGGCTGGGCGACGCAGCGCATCCGCAACGCCCTGGCGGACGCCCGTATCACCGGCATCAGCCAGTGGCAGGCGCTGGGCCAACTGGGCGAGGAACTCGGCGTGGAGGAGCTCAAGGACCTCTCCGCCTCCCTCGCCCTCGTGGCGGACGACGGCGCGAAGGTCCGCGAGTCGCTCGCCTCCCGCGCCGAGACCATGCGGCACCGCGAACTCTCCGAGATCGAGGGCAGCGCGGGCGAGAAGTCCCAGTCGATGCTCGTCGCCCAGCTGCTGCTGTGCGCCGGCTTCCTGGTGTTCCTGATCTTCCCGGCGGCCATGCGGGTGTTCCAGGTGTCCTGACGTACTCCTGAACCCCCACGACGACCGGTGACTACGAGTTGTCGCGAGTCACCACCAGTGACTCCCGGCGTCACCAGCGACACCAGCGTCACCAGCGCGACAACAGAGCCGGCGAACCGCTTCAGAGAGGACAACTCACCATGAACGCAAGGAACTTCCAGACCGGTATTCCGGGTGTGGACTTCCTGGTCACCTTCCTGCAGGGCCGTGTGCAGCGCGCCCGTTCCGGCGAGCTGGACCGCGGTGCGTCCGCGGTCGAGTGGGTCATCATCTCCGCCGTGGTCGTGGCGATCGTGGGCGTGGTCGCCGCGATCATCAATGCCGCGCTGAGCGACGGCGCCAACAAGGTCGGCAACTGCATCAAGGGCGCCGACGCGGGCAAGACCTGCTGAGCGCTCGTACCGGATCCGGACCTGGTTCTACGGGGTTGTCGATGCGCGTACGCCGCTGGCTGCGCCGCCGGGTGGAGGCCGCCTCCGCCCGCGGCGACTCCGGCATGACCGCGATCGAGTTCGTGCTGCTCACACCTGTGCTGTTCTTCATGATCTTCGCGACCGTGCAGTTCGCGCTGTACTTCTTCGCCGACCACGTGGCCCAGGCCGCGGCGCAGGCGGGGGCCCGCAAGGCGCGTGCCACGGCGCACGACCAGCCCGGCGGGTGGCGGGGCGAGGCGCGGGACGTGGTGGACAGCTACATCAGCCAGCTCGGCCCGCAGCTGGTGCTGTCGCCGGACGTGACGATGCTGCAGCCCGAGCAGAACACGGTGGGCGTGGAGATCTCCGCGCGGGTGCCGACGGTCTTCCCGGGGCTGGACCTGACGGTGCACGCGCAGTCGTCGGGACCGGTGGAGCGGTTCGTCCAGGACAACGGGGGGAACTGATGGGGCTCTCAGCCTGGCGCGACCGGGTTCTTCGGCGCGCGTACGGCGAGCGGGACGACCGGGGGCTGTCCACCATCGAGGTGGTGATCCTGGCGCCGGTGATGATCCTGTTCATCCTGGTGCTGGTGGCGTTCGGGCAACTGGTGGACGGCCGGGGCGCGCTCGACGGCGCGGCGCGGGACGCCGCCCGTGCGGGCTCGATCCAGAAGGATCACGCCACCGCCGTCGCCGAGGCGAAGAGGGCGGCACAGGCAGACCTCTCCGACGTCTGCTCCGGACCGGTGTCCGTCGTGCAGACGAGCGCGGGCTTCGAGCCGGACACCATCTTCTCGGTGGAGGTCAGTTGCCAGGTCCGGGGCCTGGCGATGCTGGGCCTGAACATCCCCACGAGGCTGACGGCGAGCTTCAGTTCGCCCCTGGATCCGTTCCGGAGGACGGCGTGAGGGACATCACGCGGGGTGGCCGGATGCCGCGACCTGTCCGTACGTGGCTGTCCTCCCGCCGCGCCCACCTGGACGACCGCGGCTCGGGCGCCGGCGCCGTCATCATCTTCGCGATCGTCTTCCTGTCGCTGTCGGCCTTCGTCATCGACGGCGGCATGTCCATCTCGAAGCGGGAGCGCGCCGCGGACATCGCCGAACAGGCGGCACGTTACGCCGCCCAGGACATCGACCGCGAGGCCCTCTACGGCGACCGGGCCGGACCCGCACCCATCAACTACCAGGACTGCGACGCCCGGGTGAAGACCTTCGCGCGGCAGATGGACATGTCCGGCGCCGACGTCGCCGCGACCCACTGCGTGGCCGCGGACGCGCAACAGGTGCAGGTCGAGGTGCAGTTGACGTACGCCCCCGTCTTCACCGGGATGTTCTACGGCGGTGACGTGGTCGTCCACGGCCAGGCGGTGGCGGAGAACGAGGTGGGCTGAGCCGGGCGCGGACGCGGGAAGCCGACGCGGGAAGCCGGAGTCGGCCGTCGGGGCGGTGCCGTGGGAACGGGTGACGGCGTTCTCGGTCACGACCTGGTGCCCCCATCGTCCTTCCGGCGCGAGAGGCTGACAGGACGGCCGGCGCCGCGGGTGGCCACGGCGGTCGAAGGCGTACGGTACGTCGCCCCGTGGGTCCTGGTGTCCGCCACGCCGGAGGAGGACCCGCCGTACGCGCACGCCGGTCGAAGGTGCCGGTTGCCCTGACGGCCGGCCATGAGGACGGCATCACGGCCCGTCCACCGCAGGCGAGTTGGCCGGACGGCGGCCGACGTCCGCGCTGGGGGTGCCGCGGGAGGCGTGAGCGGCGGGTCGGACGGGGCACGCTGCGGTAGGGCGGCGGCACGCTGAGGTGCGCTGCGGCAGGGCGGCGGCACGCTGAGGTGCGCTGCGGTAGGGCGGGGGCACGCGCCGAGCCGTGTCGCGGTTGGGTGGCGTACGCCGAGTTGCGCTGCGGTTGGGTGGCGTACGCCGAGTTGCGCTGCGGTCGGGTGGCGTACGCCGAGTTGCGCTGCGGTCGGGTGGCGTACGCCGAGCTGTGCCGCGGTCGGGTGGCGTACGCCGAGGTGCGGCTCAGGGCCGACGACTGCGGTGCCGCCCAGGCGTTTCGGACGGGCAAGCGGGCATACGCGAGTTCCAGCCGTAGTCCCGACCGCAGCCCATGTGACGCACGCCACGAAAATTGCCACCCGCCATGGCGTAATCCCGGCCCCCCTTCTTGCTCTACATGAGCACAGGCCCCAACTGGCCGCCGTTCGCTCCGACATGCCCGCCCGTCGCTCGCCCTGTCCGAAAAGAGAACCCTGCCCGTGTACATAGCCCTGGAGCAGCCCACAGGCGCCCACCTGCTCACGCCCGACGACGAGGAGGTGGCGGTGCCGGTGACCCTCCGGTACACCTCCGACGACCCGCTGGCGGTGCACCTGGTCTTCCCGGCGTGGATCTCGCTGGACGAGGAGGAGGTGACCTGGACCTTCGCCCGCAGCCTCCTGGAGGAGGGCCTCGGCGGCCCGGCGGGCCCCGGCACCGTACGCCTGCGCCCGCACGGCCCGTCCCACACCGTCGTAGAACTCCACACCCCGGAGGGCGCGGCGGCGGTCCGTTTCGACACGAGCGCCCTCCGCCGTTTCCTGACCCGCTCCCACGAGGTCACGGCGCGAGTCGGCGGGCCCGTGGAGCCGGTGCTCGACCAGGGGCTCGCACCGATGTCCGAAGGGGTGTGAGAAAGGCGCGGTTGCCGGGTGGGTGACGAGAACCCGGGGCGAACCGTTAATGCGGGGAAAACCGTCAGCATTGGCGAAGATTCCGTGCGGTAAGACGGCACGGAGTCCGCTGTCGCACGTGCGCTTCGCCCGCCGTGACGGCGACAAAACCGTTGGCACTAGCGAAACCGCACGCTCCCTGGATAGCCTCCGGAAGGCTTGGATCGCACTCCGTTCCGATGGTGCGGCACCGCTGAACATCTGCACGTACGTGAGACTTCGACTTGGGGGAGCGCATGCGCCCGGACGGCGGCGGGGGAGATTTCCGCGGTATCGACCCGGACAGGCTCGGCGATCTGATCAGAGTGATCAACACCCATACCGGCGACGGTGGTGCGGCGGCCCAGCCCCACATCAACAGCTGGATGAGCCAGGCGCGTCGGCTCCAGATGGACACCGCGCGCCTGTCGAAGATGACCAGGCACCTCAGCTGGGCGCACGATCAACTCCCCATGCTCCGCCGTCGGCACAGCCTGGCCATGGACGAGGAGAAGCGCGACACGGAGATCGGTCTCGGCGGCGGCATGGTGTCGGCGGGCGCCGGAGACATCGGCCGGTACAAGTCCCAGTCCGAGGCCCGCAAGGCTGCGAAGAAGGCGGCGAAGGCCTACAAGGACGGGGACATGAGCCTCGCGGACTACATGAAGCAGCTCGAGGCCAACCAGTACGACCCGGACTACTGCAAGGCCGCGATGGCCGAACTGGGCGACACGGCGCTGTACCGCCTCCAGGACGGCCCGATGATGTACGACCCCGACAACTCCGAGGCAGGCACCCGTGTCCTGGCGACGGCGGTGGCCACGGCCATGCGCGCCGGCACGACGTTCAAGGACGACTACGGCGACGAAGACATCCAGCACCTCTCCGGTCTCCTCGCCTACGCCGACTTCCCGACGGACGTCGTGGCCAACCTCGGCAAGCAGTGCCTGGCCCCGGGCAACTACATGTACGGCGAGAAGGTCTGGGAGGCCATGGGCAACGACCCCGCGGCCTCCACCAAGTTCCTCCACGACAACATGGACGTCATCCCGGCCTGGATGAAGGACGACTCGGACCACCACGGGGGCCTGCCGGACTTCCAGGCGAAGGCGTTCGCGGGGGTCATTGCGGCGGGGACGCTGAACGGGATGGGTGCGGATCAAAACGTAGCCGCAGACAACACCAAGAAGCTGATTAAGTACTATGCCGACCACGATGGCGAACATACCCATTCAGAGGTCCAGGCCGTTTTCGCCAAGGATATCGCACACTATTTTCCGGACCTTCAGGCCTCGTTGACCGACCCCGGCTCCACGGACTCGAACCTCCTTGACCTGGGCAACGGGCACGTCACTGTCACATCGAAAGAGTGGCAGGCATTCACCGGTGAAGCAATGCAAAATGCGGAAGCGGGAGCTAAGCTTCTTGTTTTTGCATCACAGCAAGCTGATGAATATTCGATGAATAATCCTGATAATCCAGTGGCCACGCACGCCAGCGGTGTCATCGAGGGATTCTTCAGTCAGGAGGCGAGGAATGTGTACCAGCAGATGGTGCACGATAAAAAAGAGAATTCGGACGAATGGAAGAGTAAGTTTCAGGAGCAGGCAAATACGGCGGCCGACACTGTTATAGACGTAGCCCTGGATCCCCAGGGCGCCGCCAAGACGGTCGCCGTTACAGCAGTAAAGGACATTATTCACCTGGCCACAGACGCATATTGGCCGGACGGTGAGGCGCCTGCTCCCAAGCCGCCCCAGACGATTGAATGGAGTCACGTGTGGCAACGGGAAGCCGCAAAGGCGTACGTAAATAACGGTGGATTCGCGCCAGTGACAACTCCTGACGGAACCACCTGGACAGGGGATCCGAAAGAGTATGCAAAAGAATATAATTGCCCTAACTTCCTGGATTCTGATGGGACCTTGTCATTGTCTGGGACGAAGGAGCAGCAGGCTGCTCAGAGGGCGGCATACAATGCGTGGCTCAAGGATCCAGCAGTAGGTAATAAGATCGCTGGCGACACAGGATTCACCACTCGTGACCAAGGTCGCCATGATGGTCAAGATTTGGCGGGTGGCTGATGAGGTATCGTCGATGCGTTCCGGTCGTTCTCTTGTTGTCCGCACTGATTAGTGCCTGCTCAAGCGGGACGCATGAAAAGTTGAGCGAAGCAAAGGGGAAGCGCGTTGCCGATGAGGTGCGGCGACCTGTCGCGGGAACTTACTGGCAGCTCTATAACGCGATCGGCAAAGCGGCGTCCAAAGGTGGCGGCTCGGGATTCTTCATTGATTGCGAGAAAGCAAAAAAGGATTCGGTGACGTATCGCGTTACGACTCTCCTGGACTCTGGCGATAAAAAAGAACCGCTGGAGAGTCTCACGGCATTGGTGGCCGGACAATTGAAAACTGCTGGATGGAGCTTGAGCCCGGCCAGCGGGGTTCATCGTTCCGCGACCAAGAACGGCACCACTGTTGAACTTAAACCGTCACCCGTAAGTGGTACTTCGGTCCAACTAGAGGTGCGGAGCAAATGTGTGGATGTAGGCGCAGCGGCAGACTTGCTTACTGCTGAATACGCCAAGGCGTCGGATAATTACAGCAGCTCCCAGGCGTCGGCGTCTCCTATCCCCACGACGTTCGTCGAACCGTAAGCGAGTGCCCAGAATAGGTAGCGATGACCGGCAAAGGTGAAAAGAAGGTTCCGAGCCCCATCTGGCAAGAGCTGGACAAGCTCCACCAAGCGGTGGCCAAGGACATTGCGGCAGTGGCCTACGCGCTCAAGCACGCCGACAAGCAGATGGCCGGCGGCAAGGGCGACGTCTGGGTCGGTCCCAACGCGCGCGCGTGGGGGAGTGACCTACATGGGGCCCATACCGATCTGTCCAAGCAGGCGCATGAGTTTCTGGCCGAAGTGAAGGGGCAGCGTGCCGCCCATCCGAAGGAAGTGACGCAGGCCGAGGCCGACAGCGAACGTAGGTTTCTTGCCGGGCGGATGGGCTGAACCTGGTGCGGCGTCCGACTGGCTTGCCTCACATCCCGTAGAACGTTGGGTGACGTGTTCGAGCAGTGGCAGCAGTGGCACTCGTTGTTCTGGCTCGTAGCGCGGTGGTGGCTGCGCGTATCGCCGAGGTTTCGGGTCAGGTCGTCTTGCGTGATGCGTCCGTTTTGAGCACGTCAACGAAGGCGATAAAAGTCGCGGCCGGGAAGGAGAGGGTGCCCTGCACCGCGTCCTTGGAGTCGCGTATGGCTACTCGGGTCCGCAGGTTTGCTATTTCCACGCAGGCGTCGCCTTGTCCGCCTCCGGAGTAGGACGACTTCTGCCAGATGCCGGGGGCCAACATGTCCTTACAGCTCCTTCGTCAGCCTGTGGATGAAGTCACGTGAGCGCTCGGGCGCGAGCGACACCGCCTCCACCCTACGGAAGAGTGTTCGGTAACGGCCGAGTTGGGCTTCCGCGTCGATGAAGACAGGGCCGTTGGGGCCGTCGCGTACCACAGTGTCCAGTTGGGGCACTTGGCCTCCCGCGTACACCATCGCGCTTCCGGCTCCGCCGAAGCCGTCCAGGTCGAACGGGATGACTCGCACGGTGACGTGTTCGGCTTCGGAGAGTGCCAGAACGCGGGCGAGTTGAGCTCGCGACGTAGCCCGGTCACCGACCCTGATGCGCAGCGCCGCCTCGTGGATCACCGTCTCGTACCGGACCGGGTCCGGCCGTTCGAAGATGATCCTGCGCTTCATCCGGTGTTCCACCCAGTGTTCGACCTCGTCGTCCGGGAACTCCGGGTTCACGTAGGAGAAGAGCGCCCGGGCGTAGTCCGATGTCTGCAGCAGGCCAGGGATGTGCAAGAACTCCACGTCCCACCGGTGGTTCGCATGATGTTCCAGCTCGGGCAGATCCAGGAACGGCGTCGGCAGGTGACCGCGGTACTCCTCCCACCAGCCACGCGTTCTGTCGGTCGCCATGACCACGAGCGCGTCGATCAGCTCGGAGTCCGTACAGGCGTAGTTGGCGGCGAGAAGCCGCAGCCGTTGCTCGCTCACGCCCACGATCCCGGACTCGATCTGGCTCATCTGGACCGAGTCGGCGCCGATCAGCTCGGCGGCTTCCCTTGCCTTGAGCCCCGCAGCTTCACGGAGTTTGCGCAGTTCAAGTCCGAGACGCGCCTGGCGCGCGGTGGGCGGCTGGCGACGTGGCATGGGCTTCCTTCCTGCCGCAACTGCCCGGAGGCTCCGACTCGTTCGTGCGCAAGATTACGGCAATGACTTGCGTGGAGTTAAATTTCACTCCTACTGTCAGTGATGCGACGTACACGCTGCGGAACCCCGGGACTCCGGAAGCGCACCACTCCGTCATGCCATGACGGCTGCGGCACTGCCACCGCCCGCGAGCGCAGTGGTCTTCGCCAACCCCTCTCTGCCTGACAGGAGTCCAGCCATGCCGGAAGAAGATCCCTGGGAGTACTCCCTCTCCATCCCGAACGACCCCCGCGCCGTCACCGTCTGCCGTCGCACCCTCCGCCTGATCCTCACCATGCACGGCCTGATCCGGCTGGCTGACACCGCGGAGCTGCTCGCGGCCGAGCTGGTCTCCAATGCCGTACGTCATACCAAGGGGCCCGCGGCGTTGCGGGTGCGCTGGTCGGCCGGCGTGCTGCGGGTCGGGGCGTGGGACGCGAGTCCCGAACCGCCCGAACCGCCCGAGCCGCCAGGGGTGCTGGGGCACGTCACCGATCTGGAGCGGGGGCGGGGGCTCGCTCTGGTGCGGGCCTGCTCCGACCTCTGGGGGTGGCAGCCGCTGGCCAGGGGCGGGAATCGCGGCAAGTACGTGTGGTGTGAGGTTGCCGCGGCGCGCTGCGTCAGCGGTTGACGGCCTGGATCTCCTGGACCGTCACGTCCTGGGTCGTGTCGAAGGTGCCGTTGGGGAGACCGCCGTTGGCTTTGCCCGTTCCTCTCCAGGAGATCCGCCAGGTGATGCTGGCCTTGAGGTGGTACGGAGTGCCGTTCGTGGCGTGGAGGTAGGTGACGCCACAAGGCGGGGTCTTGTCGGCGTCGCCCTTCTCGTACGGGGTGCCGATCGAGCCGTCGTCGTTGAATGTGCAGACGCCGGAGGCCGGGTAGGTCGTCGCGTCCTGGGTGCCCGGCTCCAGGTGGAGGGCGACCGGCTTGGCGGTCGTCTCGGCCCAGAGATTGGTGCGGGGGAGCTCCGCGCGGACCGTGATCTCCTGGAACTTGCCCTTGTCCAGCCAGACCCAGGTGGGCAGGTTCACCGTCGACTTGGCGGTGGGCTTGACCTCGATCTCGGTGTCGGGGACCTGCACCTTGTTGTAGGCGTACTCCGCGAGCATCTTCGGCGTGGGGGCGTGGGCGACCTTGGGGACCACGTTGGCGTCCTGCCAGAACATGATCTTGCCGCAGTCCCAGGAGTCGGGATCGCTCTCGTCCGGCGCGACGCTGCGCCAGAAGTAGCCGTCCTTGCCGATGTTCCACTTCTTGTAGCCGTCGGCGACGGTGTTCGCGTCGTCGAAGTCGTGTTCCGGCTTGCCGTCCCGGTAGTGGTCGGTCCAGAGCTTCTTGCCGAACCAGGACTCGTGGATGCCCACGTCGCCGTCGCCGTCGTTGGCGTTGACGAAGTCCTTCAGCTCCTGGCCGGTGAATACGGGTTCGTACCAGCAGGCCGGGGGCTTCCAGTTGACGTCCACGGAGGCGAGGCCGCCGCGCTTGCCGCCGGTGGGGCCGCTGATCTGGCGGACCTTGATCGAGGTGTAGGTGGCGGAGGCGTAGACGCTCTTGCCGTGCTTGCCGCCCTGTGTCCCAGTGTTGGTGCCCCCGCCGCCGACTGCCGTGGCCGGCGCCGTGACGAGGAGGACTCCGGCCAATGACGCGATCGCCGCTGCTGTTGCGCGTCCGGACCTCATCGTCAGCAGCCACCCCTCTTCGCACGCGTGGAGATGTTCTGCCAGACGCCGTCACTGTTCTTGGTCAGAGTGACGGTGTAGAACACCTTGGGGTCGGTCCCCTTGGGGTTGCCTTGGACCTCTTTCGTCTTGCGGTCCCTCGTGTACGCCTTGCTCTCGTCCGTGCAATACGTCACCACGGCGCGCGTCTTCCCGTTGCCGAGGAGGGTGGGCTTGGCGTCGTACGCGGGCAACTTGCCGAAGACCGTGAGGTTCTTGCTCGTGTACGTCTTGATCCACTGCCGGTCCTGCGAGAGGCCCGATGGGGTGTCGTAGAAGGCGAGGGCTTCGCCGCCGTCCGGCTCGTTGGCGATGATCGCCGCATATCCTGCGCGGAGTTGTTCCTTGGTGTCGTCGAGGACGGCCTGTTCGACGGCGTCGCTGCTCGTCCAGTTCTCGAACGTCAGCTGGAACTCGCTCGGGAGGCTGATGCCAGGACGCTTGACCCCGGAGGCCTGCGACGCCGAAGCCGACGGGCTGTTCGGCGTCGTGTCCGCTCCCTTGATGTCGTCCGAGGGTGACTTGTCGCCCCCGCCGCACCCGGTGAGCAGAAGGGCCGTCGCGGCGGTGAGCGCGGCAGCGGTGGTCGGCAGTGCGTGGCGGGCCACGGTGAATCTCCCCCGGAAGTTGGCTGTGTGCAACGGGGAACGAAGCTATCAGGGGCGGGTGAGGGGGTCTGGCGTGCCGGTGGGGGATTGTGTGGGGGATGTGAGGAGTGTGGCGTGACCGGTGCGAGGGCGTGGATCGTAGGCAGGTGAACCCTTGGTGACGGGTTCGCCGGGGGCGAACCGGACTTAGGGGGCACGGAGTGACGTACCGGGTGGCAGGCGTGTTCGCGTCGTCCCGTCCGGCCTTCGACGTCCCAAATCGGAGTCCATAAGATCTCTGTAGGCTCACTACGCCCACAGCCATCACCCGCCAGCCACGCCTCGCCAGCCATCATCCGCCAGCCGCAACCCGCCAGCCGCAACCCGCCAGCCGCAACCCGCCAGCCGCAACTCGCCCCGCACGACTCGCCCTTCACCACTCACCTTCATCACACGACCCGGGACACCGCCATGCCGCGACGCAGCACCTCAAGCTCGACGGGACGCTCGACGGGCAACTCGACGGCCGCTACGGGCCCGAGGAACCGGACACCGCAAGCCGTCCGTGTGCGGCGGCGTTCGTTCGGGGACGTCGTCAAGGCGTTCTTCGCGTTCGTGGCGTTGCTCGTCCTCGTGGTCGGGGTCCCGGGCGCGCTCGCCGTGCTGATCGGATGGCCGCTGCCGCACGGGGTGCCGAGTCTGGACTGGCTGCGGCAGGAGATCACCGTCACGACCTTCCTGCACATCCTGACCGTCGTGGTGTGGCTGGCCTGGGCCCAGTTCACCGCCTGCGTGCTGGTCGAGGTGAAGGCCGCGCTGTCCGGGGTCGGGGTGCCCGGGCGCGTTCCCGGGGCCGGACCCAGCCAGTTGCTGGCGCGGCAGCTCGTCGCCGCGCTGCTGCTCGTCGGCGCGACCGCCGCCAGCCTCACGCCGGGGCTGTCGCAGCTGGGGCACGGCATGGAGGGCAACCAGAAGCCCACCGTGGCCGCGGCCCAGGCGACGCCCGGGATCTTCGCCCAGCAGCAGGAGCAGGCCGCGAGCACCGCCGCCGCCCTCGCCGAGCAGGCCTCGCACGCGCAGGCCGACGCCGGCCGCACCGCCCAGCAGCACGGTGACACGAAGTACTACCGGATCCAGCCGCCCGAGGGCCGCCACCACGACTCCCTCTGGGAGATCGCCCAGCGGCACCTCGGTGACGGGCGCCGGTACAAGGAGATCTACGAACTCAACAAGGACCGTGTCCAGCCGGACGGTTCGCGGCTGTCGGAGGCCAGCCTCATCCGGCCCGGGTGGATCATGGAGATGCCCGGCGACGCGCACGGCGGCGAGCTCGTCGAGGCGCCCGACGCCCACGCCCACGCCCACGCCTCCTCCGGCCTCCAGCAGCAGCTCCACGACTACGCCAAGTCCGGCGACCACGCACAAGGCGACCACGCACAAGGCCGCCACGCGCAGGGCGACCAAGCCCAGGACGGCGGCCACGCGCAGGGCGACCAAGCCCAGGACGGCGGCCACGCGCAGGGCGACCAAGCCCAGGACGGCGGCCACGCCCAAGGCGGCGACCAGCAGGTCTCCGTCCCCGCGCAGCGCCCCTCCGCCGACGGCGGTCACCAGCACACCGCGCCCGCCGCGTCCAGCGCCTCCGACAGCTCCAGCAGCGCCTTCGGCCTGCCCCAGGCCCTCATCGGCGCCCCCCTGCTCGCCGCCGGTCTCCTCGGCGCGCTCGGACGGCGGCGTCGGCAGGCGCTGTGGCAGTCGGCGCTCGGTGCCGTCGCCGGGCGGCGCGGCATGGAGCCGCCGACGCCGACCGGCGACGCCGCGGACGCGCAGGACGCCCTGCTCGTCGGCGCCGACCCCGACGGCGTACGACTGCTGGACCGGTCGTTGCGGGGTCTGGCCGCCCAGCTCGCCGGCGAGTCGCGCGCCCTGCCCACCGTCTACGCCGCCTGGCTCAGCAACGGCGATCTGCACCTGCAACTCGCCCAGCCCGCCGGGAAGCCGCCCGCGCCCTGGCAGCTCGGCCAGGACCAGACGTTCTGGATGCTGGCGCGCAGTGACGCCGAGCGGTACGAGGACGTCGACACCGCCGCCCCCTACCCGGGCCTCGTCAGCCTCGGGACCATGGACGACTCGCGGCTTCTGCTCAACCTGGAGTCCGTGCCCGGCATCGTCTCCCTGAGCGGCCGCGAGGCCGACCGGGCCGCCGTCTTCGCCTCCGTCGCCGCGGAGCTCGCCACCAACGGGTGGTCGGACCGCATGACCATCACCCTCGTCGGCTTCGGCGAGGACCTCACCCCCCTCGCACCCAACCGGCTGCGCCACCTCGACGGCGTCGACGACCTCGTCGAGACCATGGAGGCCGAGACGCGGCAGCGGCGGGGAGCCCTCGGGGCCGCCGGGCACGACTCCGTGCTCACCGGGCGCACCGGACCCGCCCAGCACACCCGCTGGGCCCCGCACCTCGTCCTCCTCGCCGCCCAGCCGTCGGCCGAGGACGCCGTCAAGCTCGCCGAACTCGCCTCCGACGCGAGCCGGCTCGGCATCGGCTACCTCGTCGGCACCGAGAGCGGCGAACTGCCCGGTGCAGCCTGGGAGATGGAGGTCACCGGCGAGGGCAAGCTGCTCGCCCCGCTGCTCGGGCTCGAACTCGACGCCCAGATGCTGCCGCTCGCCACCCAGCGCGCCGTCGTCGAGCTGTTCGTCGAGGCCGACCCCGAGCGCGACCCGCAGGGGCCCGCGCCGACCCCGCCGTTCCTGGTGGACGTCAGCGAGCAGGGGCGGCCCGCGGTGTACGCGCGCCTCGTCGGCCCGTACGAGATCATCGGCCTCGACAGCCCGGACGGCGACCGGAGCGCGCTGCTGCACGAGGCGCTCGCGCTGCTGCTCCTGCACCGCGAGGGCGTGCACCCGCGGGTGCTCTCCTCCGCCCTGTGGCCGCGGGGCGTCACCGAGGACGTACGGGACGCCCTGCTG
This sequence comes from Streptomyces sp. NPDC101225, assembly GCF_044767585.1. Taxonomy (NCBI): domain Bacteria; kingdom Bacillati; phylum Actinomycetota; class Actinomycetes; order Kitasatosporales; family Streptomycetaceae; genus Streptomyces; species Streptomyces sp. NPDC101225. The sequence continues at coordinate 54,712 of NZ_JBIWOE010000019.1, read as the reverse complement.
GAGCGGCTGGCGGACTGGCTCGGCGCCGATCCGGACGGCCGCCCCCGGCTCTCCGCCGACGCGACCGGGCGTCTGGTGCTCGCCAAGTCCGTGGTGTCCGACCTGGACGTGCTGCGTTCGCTCTACCACGAGGCCACGCAGGGCAAGGGCGTCGACAGCCGTGTCGTGCGCGGGCGGCTGCTCACCGACGCGCTCGTGCTGGTGCGCGGCCCGCTGCTCGCCGACCGTCCCGAGGGCCGCTACCGCTGGCTCACCCACGAGATCGTGGACGCCCAGCTCCCGCTGCTCGTCGCGGACATCGGGCTCGCGCTGTCCGCCTTCCACCTGGAGAAGGACCGCGCGGAGAAGGCGATCGAGGCGCTGGGCGCTGCCCTCAACTCCGCCCCGGCCGACGAGCGGCTGTGGAACGAACTGCTGCGTGCCACCCACGCCACCGGCGACACGGACCGCCTCCAGGCCCTCGCCGCCGACCTCGTGGACCGCAGCGGCGCCCGTGGACTGCCGCCGCGCACCGAGGCGTTGCTGGACGAGCTGCTGCCGTCCTGGCGCAGCGGCGTCGCCGCCGTGGGATGAACGGCGGTGTGAGCACGGCCCTGCTGAGCGCCGTCGCCGCCCTGTGGGGCGCGGCGGCGGGAGCGCTGCTGCCCCGCGCCGCGTACCGCTTCTCCGTGGAGTCCGGGCAGGACTGGCGCGACGGGTGTCCCGGCGGGCACCCCGTGACCGGGTGGCTCGGCCGGGCGCGCTGCGGGCAGTGCCCGTCCGCGGAGGCGGCCTATGGGCCGGCGGCGCCGCTGATCGTCGCCACGGCCCTCGTCTGCGCGGCCCTCGCCGCCGCCACCGGCACCCGGCCCGAGCTGGGCGTGTGGCTGCTGCTCGGGCCCGTCGGCGTGCTGCTCGCGGCCGTCGACCTGCGGGTGAAGCGGCTGCCGGACGTGCTCACGCTGCCGCTCGCGGGCGGTGCGCTGGTCCTGCTCGGCGTGGCCGCCCTGCTGCCCGAGCACGCCGGCGACTGGCTCACCTCCCTGTACGGCGCTCTCGTGCTCGGCGGCGCCTTCTTCCTGCTGTTCCTGATCAACCCCGGCGGCATGGGCTTCGGCGACGTGAAGCTGGCGCTCGGCCTCGGCGCCGCGCTGGGGTGGTACGGCTGGCCGACCCTCATGCTGGGCACCTTCGCCGCGTTCCTGCTCGGGGCGGTGTACGGGGGCGTGCTCGTCGCCGTACGGCGGGCCGGGCGCAGGACGGCCATCGCGTTCGGGCCGTTCCTGATCGCCGGGGCGTTCGCCGGGCTCCTCGCCGGCGCCTACGCCGCCTGACGGCGCCGTGGCCTGCGCGGCCTGACGTCGGACGCGTGAAACGCCTGGCGTAGGCTGGTCGGGTCTGCCCGCCCGTCTCCCACCACCAGCCTTGTTCCGAGCGCTCCGCGCGCACCTCTTGACCTCCTTGACGAAAGGGACGCCCCGGTGACCGAGAAGGCCGACCTCCAGTCCGTCCTCGACCGTGCCGCCGCAGGTGGGCGGATCACCCCCGAGGAGGCGCTCGACCTCTACCGCGACGCCCCGCTGCACGCGCTCGGCGCCGCCGCCGACGCCGTGCGCCGCCGCAAGTACGCGGGCACCGAGCACATCGCGACGTACATCATCGAGCGCAACATCAACTACACGAACGTCTGCGTCACGGCGTGCAAGTTCTGCGCCTTCTACGCCGCTCCCAAGGACACGGCGAAGGGCTGGACGCGCGACCTCGACGACATCCTGCGGCGCTGCGCCGAGACCGTCGAGCTGGGCGGCACGCAGATCATGTTCCAGGGCGGGCACCACCCGGACTACGGCGTCGAGTACTACGAGAAGCACTTCTCCGCCATCAAGCAGGCCTTCCCGCAGCTCGTCATCCACAGCCTGGGGGCGAGCGAGGTCGAGCACATGGCGCGGATCTCGAAGGTCTCCGTCGAGGAGGCGATCCGGCGCATCCACGCCGCCGGCCTCGACTCCTTCGCGGGTGCCGGCGCCGAGCTGCTCCCCGAGCGGCCGCGCACGGCGATCGCGCCGCTGAAGGAGTCCGGCGAGCGCTGGCTGGAGATCATGGAGACCGCGCACCGGCTGGGCGTGGAGTCCACGTCCACCATGCTCATGGGCACCGGCGAGACCAACGCCGAGCGCATCGAGCACCTGCGGATGATCCGTGACGTACAGGATCGTACGGGCGGCTTCCGCGCCTTCATCCCGTACACCTACCAGCCCGAGAACAACCATCTGAAGGGCCGTACGCAGGCCACGCTCTTCGAGTACCTGCGGATGATCGCCGTCGCGCGGCTGTTCATGGACAACGTCCAGCACATCCAGGGCTCCTGGCTGACCACGGGCAAGGAGGTCGGCCAGCTCTCGCTGCACTACGGCGCGGACGACCTCGGCTCGATCATGCTGGAGGAGAACGTCGTCTCCTCGGCCGGTGCCAAGCACCGCTCCAACCGGCTGGAGATCATCGACCTGATCCGCAAGGCGGGGCGGGTCCCGGCCCAGCGGACGACGACCTACGAGCACATCGTCGTGCACGACGACCCGGCGAACGACCCGGTCGACGAGCGGGTGATGTCGCACATCTCCTCCACCGCGATCGCGGGCGGCACGGCCCACCCGGAGCTGAAGCTCCTGGCGTCCAACTGAGCTGACCCGAGGGCGAGTTGGAGACCATTCACGCGGCGGACGAGGTCCGCTGCAGCTGGGATGCGGAGCCGATCGGGAACGGCGCCGTCGTGGTGGGGCGGGACCGGATCGGCGCGGTGGGCCCGCTGGCGGAGCTGCGCGAGCGGTTCCCGGGGGCGCGGGTTCGCAGCTGGCCCGGCATCCTGGGGCCGGCGCGCGTCCACGAAGGCCCCCTTCCGGAGGCGCCGTCGCCGCGTGAGCGCATCCACGCCGTGCTGAAGCTGGGTGCGGTCGCGGTCCTGGAGAGGTACGTCGACTCGCCCGAACTGCGGGCCGCGGCCGAGCGGAACGACGTCGTCCTCCTCGACCGCGCCCGCCCGACGGCGATCGTCCCGACCGGCCGCGCCGACCTCGCGGTCTTCGACGGGACCGGTGCCTGCATCGCCACGGTGTGCGCCGGACGCCTGGTGCACCGGCGCCGCTAGGACGTGTTGCGAAAGCAGCGTCGTCCGCCCGCAGGGCAGGCGGGACATTCGCCACACGCCCTAGCCTGCCAGCGCCCGCCCGAAGGCTCCCGAACTCTGTTGTACGCCGCTGCAGTTGGTCGCCGCGTCGTCCCGCGTCGACTTCCCCTTCTCGCACTGCTGATCCCGGAACGTCGCCCACATCGACACCCAGGCGATCCCCTTCTGCTCCGCGAACGTCCGTACCTGTGCCGCGTCGGAGAGCGTGAACGTCTCGGCGGTGATGTCGTTCACGCCGATCATCGAGGTGAGCGCCATGCCCTGCCAGGCGCCCGCGTCGGACAGGCCGAACACCTTCTTCAGCTGCGCGTGGGCCGCCTTCGCCGAGGTGAGGGCGTAGTCGCCCATGTCGCCGGTGTACGACTCGCCGTAGTTCATGGTCATGAGGTCGACCGTGGCGACCTGGACGTCGTACCGGTTGGTGGACTCCAGCAGCGCCAGGCTGTCGGCGTCCAGTCCGGACGGCATGACCGGCAGCGTGAAGGAGACCTCCAGGTCGCGGCGCTCCTTCTGCAGCAGGGCGATCGCCTCGGAGCGCAGGGCGACCGAGGCGGTGTCGGTCAGCTCGTCGCCCTCGATGTCGAAGTCGGCGCGGGTGGCGCCGGCCGCGTCCAGCGCCCTGCCGTACGCCGCCGCGAGCGCGGACGCGCTGCCACAGGTGGACGCCAGCTCCTTGCCCGAGGCGCCGCCGAAGGACACGCGCACGGCGCCGCCCTTCCTCAGCTTCGCCACGCGGGCCGTCACCGCCGGATCGGTCAGCGCCTGCTCGCCGTTCCACTTCGGCGTGCAGCCGCTGCCGTCGGAGATCACGAAGGCCAGGTTGTACGCGGCGGGGGAGCCGCTGGAGTCGGTGGCGGCGGCGTCCGTCGCGCTGACGTAGGGGGCGTACGACGTGCCGGACGACCCGGCGGCCGTTGTGCCGGACGTCGCCGGTTCCCGCGCCGCATCCGTGCCGGCGCCCGAGCCCGCGGAACAGCCCGCCGTGGCCAGGGCGAACAGACAAGTGAGCCCGGCCACCGGCTTCCGGAAACTCGGCATTACTCAGCACCCGCTCTCGTGATTTCTGTCTCAAGCTCGAAACAAAGGCTCATTCCAAAGGGAAACGTCTCACACGCGGCTGGTGTTCATGAAACCAGCTCATACACAGGAAACACAGGGGAGGAACGGTATGAATCGGGTGAGTCGGGCAGGCGGAACGGGACATTCAACCCCTTCCTCCTCGTGCGGAGTTGTGCAGGCATTCACGATATTCCACAGGCGGGAGACAGTCAGAGGCGTTTCTCATATCTGTCTCACAAGAAGGCGCGACCCGGTCACATAAAGACTCCCTAACGTCTGGGGAATGCATTCCGAGCCTGCCATCGAAAACCATGCGACCGGGCATGGTCGCCGCCGCAAACGCGGTAACGGGCCCGCCGAGGGGCCCGTGTTCGTTGACAACTCCGGGCGCCGCTCCAAGCTGCTGCGCCGGGCCGGCCTCCTCGCCGGCGTGCTCTGCCTCGGGTACGCCGTGGTGCTGGGGCTGGCCTTCATGGGGATCGGCACCGGGACCCCGTCCTCGCTGCTGCCCTTCGCGGGCGGCGGCCCCGGCGGCGCCGAGCCGCAGGGCGGCGTCGGCACGCCCCGCGCGCGGCCCAGCGGTACGCCGCCCACGGGCGCCGCCCACGGCGGCCCGCCGGGCTCCGCCCCGTCCGCGTCCGCCTCCGCCGGCACGGCCGGATGACCGGGACGCGGCCGCACTCATGACGACGACATCCACCTCTCGTGGCCGCCGCCGGGCCCCGGGCCGTATGCAGCGGGCCGCGGGCAGGGCCGCCGCCCTCCAGAAGCCGCGCGTCATCCTCGCGCTGCTGGTCCTGCTCGGGCTGACCAGCGTCCTGCTGCTCGACGGCTATCTGCGCGCCGAGGTCGGCGGCGACGAGCGCGTGCGCACCGGGGCCAGTTCCAGCAAGGTCCCCGAAAGGATCATCGAGGGCGGGCCCATCCTCACCTTCCGGGGCGGGCGGGCCGCGACGGTCTCGGTGCCGAAGAAGACCATCGCCCTCACCTTCGACGACGGCCCGAACCCCACGTACACCCCCCAGGTGCTGAAGATCCTGAAGGAGAACGACGTCCCGGCCACGTTCTTCCTGGTCGGCTCGATGGTCTCGCGCCACCCGGGGATCGTGCGGGACATGGTCCGCCAGGGCAGCGAGGTGGGCATCCACACCTTCACCCACGTCGACCTCTCGTACCAGAGCGACGCCCGGGTCGACCGCGAGATGGAGCAGACCCAGCTCGCGCTCGCGGGCGCGGCCGGCATCACGACCACGTTGTTCCGGGCGCCGTACTCCTCGGAGACGGACGCCATCGACAACTACAGCTGGCCCGTCTACAAGAGGCTCGGCCAGGAGGGATACACCAGCGTCTTCGTCGACACCGACAGCGACGACTGGAAGAAGCCGGGCGTCTCGAAGATCGTCGACTGGGCGACGCCCAAGGGGACGTCGGGCGCCGCGGTCCTCATGCACGACGCGGGCGGCGACCGCACGCAGACGATCAGGGCGCTGCCGAAGTACATCAGGAAGATGAAGGCGAAGGGCTACACCTTCACCACGGTCAGCGGCGTCGTCGAGCAGCAGAACGCGGGCGGCGCCCGGACCGGTGCTCCCGCGGGGGCCGCCGTCGCGGGCGCGGGCTCGGGCAGTGGTCCCGACGGGCAGGCGGCACAGGGGGGTTCGGCCACCGGCGGGCTGCAGGCCGCCCACCGCGAGGCGACCGGCGCGACCCTCTACGAGGGCAAGGCGCTGATCGTGGCCGTCGCCGTGGCCGAGTACGCCCTGCCGGTGCTCTCGGCCGGACTGATCGTCGTGGGCGTGGCCGTCATGGGCCGCTTCGGGATGATGGTGATCCTCGCCCGGCGGCACTACCGGCAGCGCAACCGGCGCCGGTTCGGCTGGGGACCGCCGGTCACCCGGCCGGTGAGCGTGATCGTCCCGGCGTACAACGAGAAGGAGTGCATCGCCAACACCCTGGAGTCGCTGTCGCGCAGCACGCATCCGATCGAGATCATCGTGGTCGACGACGGCTCCACCGACGGCACCTCCGAGATCGCGCGCGAGGCGGCGTACGCACTCGGCATGACCAACGTCCGGGTGATCCGCCAGGAGAACGCGGGCAAGCCGGCCGCCCTCAACAACGGTGTCCGCAGCGCCAGTTGCGACATCGTCGTGATGATGGACGGCGACACGGTCTTCGAGCCGGAGACCGTACGGCAGCTCGTGCAGCCCTTCGCCGACCCCGGGGTCGGCGCGGTCGCCGGGAACGCCAAGGTCGGCAACCGCAACACGGTCATCGGCGCCTGGCAGCACATCGAGTACGTGATGGGCTTCAACCTCGACCGCCGCATGTACGACCTGCTGCGCTGCATGCCCACCATCCCGGGCGCGATCGGCGCCTTCCGCCGCGACGCGGTGCTCCAGGTCGGCGGCATGAGCGAGGACACCCTCGCCGAGGACACCGACATCACCATCGCCATGCACCGCGCCGGCTGGCGGGTCGTCTACCAGGAGCACGCCAGGGCCTGGACGGAGGCGCCGGGTTCGCTCAAGCAGCTGTGGTCGCAGCGCTACCGCTGGTCCTACGGCACCATGCAGGCGCTGTGGAAGCACCGCAGGTCGCTGACGGACAAGGGGCCGTCGGGCCGCTTCGGCCGGGTCGGCATGCCGCTGGTGGTGATCTTCCAGATCGTCACGCCCGTCTGCGCCCCGCTGATCGACGTGTTCACCGCCTACTCGATGATCTTCGTCGACTTCACCGCGGCGCTGCTCGCCTGGCTCGCGGTGCTCGGCGTGCAACTCGTCTGCGCGGCCTACGCGTTCCGCCTCGACCGGGAGAAGTACCGGTATCTGCTGATGATGCCGCTCCAGCAACTGGCCTACCGCCAGATGATGTACCTCGTCCTCATCCACTCCTGCATCACCGCCCTCACCGGCGGCCGCCTGCGCTGGCAGAAGCTGAAGCGGACCGGCGAGGTCGGAACGCCGGCGGGGGTGGGCTGACATGGGCTCGCACCGAAGAGGAGCCGTCACCGAAACCGCCGCCCCGGCCGCCGACCCGCGCCCCCGGCCCCCCGTACGCGACCGCTACTTCGACACCCTGCGCGCTGTCGCGCTGATACGCGTCGTCACGTACCACACCTTCGGCTGGGCCTGGGCCGGTCTGGTCTTCCCCTCCATGGGGGTGATGTTCGGCCTGGCCGGCACCCTGATGGCGAAGTCCCTGGAGCGCCCCGCGCCGCAGGTGCTGAGGAGCCGTCTCAGACGGCTGCTCCCGCCGTTCTGGTTCTGGGGCGTCTTCGTGGTCCTCGCGATGCTGATCCACGGCTGGATGCCGGGGTGGCAGATCGTCTACTGGGTCGTGCCGCTCGGCGACCCGCCGGGCAACGCGTGGGGCGAGCAGGCGTGGGAGATCCTCTGGTACCTGCGGACCTACCTGTGGTTCGTGCTGCTGTCCCCGCTGCTCCTGAGGATCTTCCGGCTCGCCCCGGTCCTCGTCCTGCTGCTGTCCCTGGTCCCGGTCCTGGTCCTGAACTTCGTCTGGTCCGGCCCGGACAACCGCTTCGGCAGTGCCCTGTGGGACCTGTCGACGTACCTCTTCTGCTGGATGCTCGGCTTCGCGCACCGCGACGGCGTCCTGCAGCGGACGAGGCCGGCCCTGGTCGCGGTGGTCTCGCTCGCGGCGATGGCCTACGGCGGCTGGTACGCCGTCGCCCACCAGGCCGACTTCGGGACCTACGACCTCGACGAGAACCCGCTCGCCCAGGCCTTCTGGTCGGCCGGTTTCGTGATGCTGCTGATGTGGGCGAAGGCGCGCTTCAGGGTCGACTTCGCCGGGCTGAGGCGCCTGCGGCGGCTGGACCGGACCGTGACGATCTTCAACGCGCGCGCCGTGACGATCTACCTCTGGCACGAGATCGCGCTGATCCTGGCGGTCCCGCTGATCGACCAGTTCTGGAACGTGCCCGCGTTCGAGAGGTATCTGCCGCTCGACAGCCAGTGGTTCATGTTCGGCGTCGGCTGGCTGCTGATCGCGGTGTTCGTCCTGGTGTGCGGCTGGGTGGAGGACGTGGCCGCGAAGAAGAAGCCGCGGCTCGTCCCGTGAGGGCGGGCTGCAACAATGGCGGGGTGACCCGCGCTTCCCTGAACAAGCAGCCGCACGAAGTCGCCTCGATGTTCGACGACGTGGCGGAACGGTACGACCTGACCAACGACGTGCTGTCGCTCGGCCAGGACCGGGTGTGGCGCAGGGAGGTGGCGAAGGCGGTCGACGCCCGGCCCGCGCAGAAGGTCCTGGACCTCGCGGCGGGTACGGTGACGTCCTCGCTGCCGTTCGCGCGCACCGGCGCGTACGTCGTCCCGTGCGACTTCTCGCTCGGCATGCTGCAGGTCGGCAAGCAGAAGCACCCCTGGCTGCCGCTGACCGCGGGCGACGCGACGAGGCTGCCGTTCCGGGACGACACCTTCGACGCCGTCACCATCTCCTTCGGGCTGCGCAACGTGCAGGACTTCGACGCGGCCCTGCGCGAGATGTACCGGGTGACCAGGCCGGGCGGCCGGGTGGTGATCTGCGAGTTCTCGCACCCGACCTGGGCGCCCTTCCGCACGGTCTACACCGAGTACCTGATGCGCGCCCTCCCGCCGGTCGCCCGCACGGTCTCGTCCAACCCGGACGCCTACGTCTACCTCGCCGAGTCCATCCGCGCCTGGCCCGACCAGCCCGCGCTGGCCGAGCGGCTGCAGAAGGCCGGCTGGTCGAAGGTGGCGTGGCGCAACCTCACGGGTGGGGTGGTGGCCCTGCACCGCGGGTTCAAGCAGAGCTGACGACGTACGGGTCGCCCGGCTCGTCGAGCTCGCGCTGCATCCCGCCGCCCGGGGGCCCGGGGATGCGCGGCTCGCGCACGCCTCCGCCGCCGTCCCCCTCGCCGAAGTCGAACCACACGTAGATCACGGAGTCCCGGGGCACCTCGGCATTGGGCTGCGGGTACTGCCGTACGACGTACTCGACGACGGTCTGGTGGAAGTCGGGCCGGTCCGGGGCGTTCAGGAAGAGGCCGGTGGCCTCGGCCGTCTTGCGCGCGTCCATGGCCATGAGTCCGACCAGCCGCGGTACGCGCACTTCGGGTGTTTTGGGCGTTATGCGCACAGATGTCACCCCCAGCGGTACTGGCAGGGTAACCGCAAGAGGGTGCCGTCCGGAAGCGCCAAGTGTCTTTCTGTAGCAGTCAGTTACTCAGTGTGACCAGTCCTGAGGTCGAGTGCGAAGCAGAGTGCCTCTTCCGGGAGCTGCGGATGCGGATATGTCTCCCTCAGCTCCATGCCGAGCCGCTTGGTGACCGCGATGGACCGTTCGTTTCCGGGTCTGACCATCGCCACGACGCTGGCGACCCCGGCCGCCCTCAGCCGCTCCAGCGTCATCTGCGCGGCCGCGGTGGCGTACCCCTTGCCCCAGAAGTCCCGCCCGAGCCGCCACCCGATCTCTATCTCGCCCGCCGGCCCCCAGTCCCGCGGCCACGGCTGGGCGCCGGTGAAGCCGGCGACCCGCCCGGAGTCGTCGACCATGGTCCACAGGCAGAACCCCCGCTCGGCGTCGTGCCGGCGCTGGCGGGCCGTGAGCTCCTCGTAGACGGACAGCTCCGCGGACGCGCCGCCGTGGAACTCCATGACCTCCGGATCGTCGAATATCCGGTGCCAGGCGACGGCGTCCTCGTCGGTGGGGACGCGCAGCCGTACGACGGGGAGAGCTCGGTTCACGAGGGCAGCCCTTCAGCCGGGTGATCAATGCTGCTGCATAGACTGCCCCTGTCCCGTGCCGTCCGGCACAGAGATTTCGAAGTTGGGGAGATCCCGCCGTGACCGTCGCGACCGAGCCGCTCTCCGAGAACACCGCCGATGTCATCGTCGTGGGCGCGGGGCCGGCCGGCTCCACGACCGCCTACCACCTCGCCAAGTCGGGCCTGGACGTCCTGCTGCTGGAGAAGACCGAGTTCCCGCGCGAGAAGGTCTGCGGCGACGGCCTCACCCCGCGCGCCGTCAAACAGCTCGTGGCCATGGGCATCGACATCTCGCAGGAGGCCGGCTGGCTGCGCAACAAGGGCCTGCGCATCATCGGCGGCGGCAGCCGGCTCCAGCTCGACTGGCCGGATCTCGCCTCCTTCCCCGACTACGGCCTGGTCCGCAAGCGCGACGACTTCGACGAGCAGCTCGCCCGGCAGGCCCAGAAGGCGGGCGCGCGGCTGTACGAGCGCTGCAACGTCGGCGCCCCGATCGTCGACGACCGCACCGGCCGCATCACCGGCGTGCACGCCAAGCTCGGTGACGAGAAGCGCGAGGTCACCTTCCACGCGCCGCTGGTCGTCGCCGCCGACGGCAACTCCACGCGGCTGTCGCTCGCGATGGGCCTGCACCGCCGCGAGGACCGCCCGATGGGCGTGGCCGTACGGACGTACTTCGAGTCGCCCCGCCACGACGACGACTACCTGGAGTCCTGGCTGGAACTGTGGGACCGCCGCGGCCCCCAGGACTGGCTGCTGCCCGGCTACGGCTGGATCTTCGGCATGGGCGACGGCACCTCCAACGTCGGCCTCGGCGTGCTCAACACCTCGGCCTCCTTCAAGGACCTGGACTGGCGCGAGGTCCTGAAGGCCTGGTGCGCCTCGATGCCCGCGGACTGGGGCTACACCCCGGACAACATGACCGGCCCGATCCGCGGCGCCGCCCTGCCGATGGCCTTCAACCGCCAGCCCCACTACACCAAGGGCCTGCTGCTGGTCGGCGACGCCGGCGGCCTGGTGAACCCCTTCAACGGCGAGGGCATCGCCTACGCCATGGAGTCCGGCCAGATCGCCGCCGACGTCATCGTCCAGGCCCACGCCCGCCCGACGCCCGCGAGCCGCGAACTGGCGCTGCAGCGCTACCCGCGCGTCCTGAAGGACACCTACGGCGGGTACTACACGCTGGGCCGCGCCTTCGTGAAGCTCATCGGCAACCCGAAGGTCATGAAGATCGCGACCCAGCGCGGCCTGACGCACCCGGTGCTCATGAAGTTCACCCTGAAGATGCTGGCGAACCTGACCGACCCGACCGGCGGCGACGCGATGGACCGCATCATCAACGGCCTGAGCAAGGTGGCCCCGAAGGCGTGAGTCAGCGCCCCAGCGCCTCGACGTTGGCGGCCCGGCGGGCGAACACCTCCTCGCGCCGGTCCGCCGCCTGCCGCAGCGCGTCCTTGCGCCCGCGTGCCGAGAGCCGGTCCAGGTAGAGCCGCCCGTCGCAGTGGTCGGTCTCGTGCTCCAGGCAGCGGGCGAAGTACCCGGTGCCCTCGACGGCGACCGGCTCGCCGTGCCTGTCCAGGCCGCGCACCACGGCCCGGTCCGGACGCGCCACGTCCATCAGGGCACCCGGCACCGACAGGCACCCCTCGCCGTCGTCGAGCAGCCGGCGCCCGGCGGGGGCGAGGGTGTCGAGGACCGGATTGACGACGTGCCCGACGTGCCGGACCCCTTCGTCGTCCGCACAGTCGTAGACGAACAGCCGCAGACCGACGCCGACCTGGTTCGCCGCGAGCCCGGCGCCCTCGGCGACGTACATCGTCAGGAACATGTCGTCGATGAGTGCTGCGAGGTCGGGCCCGAACTCGGTGACGTCCCGGCACGGCTTGTGCAGCACCTCCTCGCCGGCCTCGGTGATCCGCCGCACCGAGCCACGCCGGGCCTCCGGTGCCAACCGTGGATAGGACTCGACCGGCCTGCCTTGCAGGAACACGCTGGGCATGTCTGTGTCTCCCTGTCGTCGTGAGGATGCCGTGGGTGGCGGGACAACCGGGTTCCGGCCCGCGGAGCCCCTGCCCACCCTCCGGTTCTCATGACAACAGAACCCACAGCGCAGGCGCAGGAGTTCTCCGGTCACACCCGCAGACGCTTCCTCGCCGGAGCCGCCGGAGCCGCCGGAGCCGCCGGAGCCGCCGGAGCCGCCGGAGCCGCCGGAGCCGCCGGAGCCGCCGGAGCCGCCGGAGCCGCCGGAGCGGTCGGAGCCCTCGCCCTACGGCCCGCGGGACGCGCGGGCGCGGCGGGCGCCGGCAAGCGCGTCGCCGTCCTCGGCGGCGGGGTCTCCGGCCTCGGCGCGGCCCACGAACTCGCCGAACGCGGCTACGCCGTCACCGTCTACGAGTACTACGACACCCTCGGCGGCAAGGCCCGTTCGATGGACGTGCCCGGCACCGCGAGCGGCGGCCGCAGGCCCCTGCCGGGCGAGCACGGCTTCCGCTTCTTCCCCGGCTTCCACCGGAACCTGCCGGACACGATGCGCCGCATCCCCTTCCCCGGCAACGCGAGCGGCGTCCACGGCAACCCGCGGGGCGCCACCGGGGAACTGTTCGCCCGCGGCGCCGGCCGGCCCGACCTGCACTTCCCGCGGCGCCGCGCGACCACGCCGCCCGCCCCCGGCGACATCACCCCGTCCTGGATCCGCGACCAGATCCCCTCCGTCCTCGACCTCGGCACCCGCCTGCCCGCCCACGAGGCCGCCTACTTCGCCGACCGCGTCCTCGTCACCTCACGAGCTGCGACGCCCGCCGCGAGGACCGGTGGGAGAAGGTCGCGTGGTGGGACTTCATCCGGGCCGGGCGGATGAGCAAGGAGTACCGCACCCTCCTCGGCATCGGCCAGACCCGCAATCTCGTCGCCACGCGCGCGGAGGTGGCGTCCACGCGCACCGTCGGCCGCGTCGTCATCGAGGCCCTGATCCTGTGGGGACTGCTCGGCCGGGGCCTGGACGGCGACGCCGACATCGACCGCGTGCTCGACGCCCCCACCGGCGAGGCGTGGATCGACCCCTGGGCGGACCACCTCCGCTCGCTCGGTGTCGAGTTCGTCATGGGAACCCAGGTCCAGGAGGTCTCCTGCGCCGGCGGCCGGGTCACCGGCGTACGCGTCCTGGCACGCGACGGCGGCCGGGAACGCACGGCCACCGCCGACCACTACGTCTCGGCGCTTCCCGTCGAGCACCCGCGCGCGACATGGGGCGCGGCGTGCGGGCGGCCGACCCGCACCTCGCCGGGTGCGACGCGCTGCGGACGGACTGGATGACCGGCGTGATGTTCTGTCTGCGCACGCCCACTCCCGTCGTGCACGGCCACGTCAACCGCCTCGACTGGCCGTGGTCGGTGACGGCCGTCGGACAGGCCCAGTTCTGGGACGGGCGGGACTTCGCACGCGACTACGGCGACGGCCGGGCGCACGACTGCCTCTCCGCGATCATCTCGGAGTGGGACAAGCCCGGCATCCTGTACGGCAAAACGGCCAGACGGCGCACCGAGGACGAAATCGTCGCCGAACTCTGGGCGCAGTCCAAGGACGCCCTGAACGACTCCGGCGGGACGACCCGGACCGACGAGGACCGCCTCGGCTGGTTCATGGACCCGGCGGTGACGGGCCTGGGCGGCCCGGACCCGCACAACCGCGAGCAGCTGCTCGTGCATCCCACGGGCACGCTCTGCCACCGCCCTTCGGCCCGCACGAGGATCCCGAACGTCCTCCTCGCCGGCGACCACGTCCGCACGGACGTCGACCTGGCGACGACGGAGGGGCCAACGAGTCCGCGCGGCGGGCCGTCAACGCACTGCTGAGTGCGGACCATTCGGACGCCGCGCCGTGTGAGATCCGGGAGCTGTACCGCCCGCCGGAGATGGAACCCCTCAAACGGGCCGACGAGGTCGCTACGAACTGGGCCTGCCCAACACCTTCGATCCGGGCTGAACCCGGCGAAACGGACGGAAGGGCCGCAGCCCCCGAGCGGCTGCGCCCCTTCCGTCCGTTCGTGCGGTGCCGGGCGTCAGAGCACCCGCACCGCGCCGGTCGGCGGGTCGTAGGAGAGCGGCTTCTCGACGACGCCGGTGGAGGGGTTCTGGGCGCCGACGAACATGCCGTCGCCGACGTACACCGCCACGTGGTAGGCGCTGCCCGCGCCGCCCCAGTACAGGATGTCGCCCGGCTGCAGGTTGCTCAGCGAGACCTGGGTGCCGGCCGTCGACTGGTCCTGCGAGACGCGCGGCAGGTCGACGCCGACCTGCTTGAAGGCCGCCTGCACCAGGCCGGAGCAGTCCCACGAGTTGGGGCCGGTGCCGCCGGAGACGTACGCGTCGCCGACCTGAGCCTTCACGAAGGCGATGACCGCCGCGGCCGACCCGGTGGCCGTGGAGGAGCTGGTGGTGCTCGTGGAGCTCGCGGAGGCGGACAGGGTCGTCCGCTCCGTGCTGCGCGAGGCGCGCTCGGCAGCGGCCTTGCGAGCGGCCTCCTGGGCCGCCTTCTTCTTGGCCGCGGCCTTCTGCTTGGCTTCGGCGAGGTCCGTCTTGGCCTGCTTGGCGGCCTTTGCGGCGGCCGCGTCACGCTCGGCCTGCAGCTGGTAGTTCGCGGCCGCCTGCTGCGTGGCGTCCGCGGACTGGGCGGCCTGAGAGGCCAGATCGGCCGTCAGGGTGGGCAGTTCGAGGGTCTGCGTCACCGGCTCGGCGGCGCTCGCCGAGGCCGACGCACCCGCCGCTGCCAGGCTGAGGACGCCACCGGTCACACCGACGCGCATCGCGAGCGACGTCGTCGCGGTGCGGCGGGGCTTCCGGTGGCTGCGTATGTGAGCGGTGTGGGACATGAGAACAACCGGTATCAGGGGCTCCTCCATACCTTCAAGAAACGTGTGCTGCGCCACAGTTGTTCAACTGACGCTCCGAAACCTGGTTCCAGCGGGCCTTATTGACGCCGTAACGGACATTGCGGGCGGGGCTCATTGCCCTCGTGATCACGGTCTTTCATCGTTACGCCCGAATTGCCCCGCACCTACCATCGGTTGAGACAGTTGGCCAAGCCCCGTTCTCATGCGCCTCTCATGAGTGTGGCGGAGGTCACGCAACGGTCACGCCGGTGGGTGCGTCCCGCGCGTAGATCACGGCGAGGTTGCGCCCGGATCACGACCGGGCTCCGCTCGTGAACGCGTGCACGCGTCCACACCGCACGGTCGCCCTCCCTCTGACGTGTGAACGGGCCCCTCTATCAGGACGGGTCGTCCATCGCCAATTTGCATGCAAGGGAAGCATCTTGATATGGAGACGCCCCCTCCGAACTGCGCCGACAAGCGGAAATATCACCTCTGGTGACCAGTCGGACGCTTCACGTGCGAAGATCACCGCTCATCCGACTTCATGATCCTTCGTCAGGTGGTGGAGATCACAAAGCTTGTGCAATACCCCGTGTCGCAGATCACAGAGCGTCGGGCATAAGATGCGAGGCAGTTGGGCTTGTGACCTGCTTCACATGTTCTCGATCTTCGTCGGGAAGGACGGGGTGAGAGGGGCGTGTGAGGCGGGTGTGAGCCCGCCATCGCCAGCAGTCAGTGCCGACTGAGAGGAGCGAGGAGCGGTGAACGCGTATGCGCCCATCCTCGTACTGGGAGCCCTCGGGGCAGGCTTTGCGATCTTCTCCGTGGTCATGGCCACGCTGATCGGTCCGAAGCGTTACAACCGGGCCAAGCTCGAGGCCTACGAGTGCGGCATCGAGCCGACCCCCACGCCGGCCGGCGGCGGGCGTTTCCCCATCAAGTACTACCTGACGGCGATGCTCTTCATCGTCTTCGACATCGAGATCGTCTTCCTCTACCCCTGGGCCGTCACCTTCGACGCCCTGGGGATCTTCGGGCTCGTGGAGATGCTGCTCTTCGTGCTCACCGTCTTCGTCGCGTACGCGTACGTATGGCGGCGCGGCGGCCTGGAATGGGACTGAGGAGCCTTTAGAACATGGGACTCGAAGAAAAGCTGCCGAGCGGATTTCTGCTGACCACCGTCGAGCAGGCCGCGGGCTGGGTGCGCAAGGCCTCCGTCTTCCCGGCCACGTTCGGCCTCGCCTGCTGTGCCATCGAGATGATGACCACCGGAGCCGGCCGCTACGACCTGGCGCGCTTCGGCATGGAGGTCTTCCGAGGTTCGCCCCGCCAGGCGGACCTCATGATCGTGGCCGGCCGGGTGAGCCAGAAGATGGCACCGGTGCTGCGCCAGGTCTACGACCAGATGCCGAACCCCAAGTGGGTGATCTCGATGGGGGTCTGCGCCTCCTCGGGCGGCATGTTCAACAACTACGCGATCGTCCAGGGCGTCGACCACATCGTCCCCGTCGACATCTATCTGCCCGGCTGCCCGCCGCGGCCGGAGATGCTGATGGACGCCATCCTCAAGCTGCACCAGAAGATCCAGTCCTCCAAGCTCGGCGTGAACGCCGCGGAGGCGGCCCGCGAGGCGGAGGAGGCGGCGCTCAAGGCCCTGCCCACGATCGAGATGAAGGGGCTGCTGCGGTGAGCGACGCGAACGGCACCGGCGGTGCGTCGAACGGGGTCAATCCCGAGAAGGACCTCGGCGCCTCCAACCTCCCCGGCCAGCGCGGCGAGGGCGGCGAGGAGATCCGCGTCCAGCGCGGCATGTTCGGCGCCGGCAACGGCGGCGACACCTCCGGCTACGGCGGCCTGGTCCGCTCCGTCCGCCTCCCGGGACCGGCCACCCGCCCCTACGGCGGCTGGTTCGACGAGGTCGCCGACGAACTCGAGGGCGCCCTGGAGGAACAGGGACTGCTCCCCGACAACGCGATCGAGAAGACGGTCGTCGACCGCGGGGAGCTCACCTTCCACATCGAGCGCGAGCACCTGCTCCGCGTCGCCCAGACCCTCCGCGACGACCCGGCCCTGCGCTTCGAGCTGTGCACCGGCGTCAGCGGCGTGCACTACCTGCACGACAAGGGCCGCGAGCTGCACGCCGTCTACCACCTGCGCTCGATCACCCACAACCGGCTGATCCGCCTCGAGGTCAGCGCCCCCGACAGCGACCCGAGGATTCCGTCGCTGGTCTCCGTGTATCCCACCAACGACTGGCACGAGCGCGAGACCTACGACTTCTTCGGCATCGTCTTCGACGGTCACCCGGCCCTGACCCGGATCATGATGCCGGACGACTGGCCGGGCCACCCGCAGCGCAAGGACTACCCCCTCGGCGGCATCCCCGTCGAGTACAAGGGCGCCCAGATCCCGGCTCCGGACCAGCGGAGGTCGTACTCGTGAGCACGCAGTCAGCATCGGCACGCGAGACCACCGAGGGCACCGTATACACGGTCACCGGTGGCGACTGGGACGAGATCGTCCAGTCCGCGGCCCGCGCCGACGACGAGCGCATCGTCGTCAACATGGGTCCCCAGCACCCGTCCACCCACGGGGTGCTCCGCCTGATCCTGGAGATCGACGGCGAGACGGTCACCGAGGCCCGCTGCGGCATCGGCTACCTCCACACGGGCATCGAGAAGAACCTCGAGTTCCGCACGTGGACGCAGGGCACCACGTTCGTGACGCGCATGGACTACCTGACGTCCTTCTTCAACGAGACCGCCTACTGCCTCGCCGTCGAGAAGCTGCTCGGCATCGAGGACCAGATCACCGAGCGCGCCAAGATCATCCGGGTGCTCCTGATGGAGCTGAACCGGCTCTCCTCCCACCTGGTGTGCATCGCCACCGGCGGCATGGAGCTCGGCGCCACCACGGTCATGATCTACGGATTCCGCGATCGTGAAATGATTCTCGACATCTACGAGCTCATCACGGGCCTGCGGATGAACCACGCGTACATCCGCCCCGGCGGACTCGCACAGGACCTGCCGCCCGGCGCGGTGGACCACATCCGCGAGTTCGTGAAGAAGATGAAGAAGAACCTCCCGGAGTACGACAAGCTCGCCACCGGGAACCCCATCTTCAAGGCCCGGATGCAGGACGTCGGCTACCTCGACCTGGCCGGCTGCATGGCCCTCGGCGCCACCGGCCCGATCCTGCGCTCCACCGGCCTGCCGCACGACCTGCGCAAGGCGCAGCCGTACTGCGACTACGAGACCTACGACTTCGAGGTCCCGACCGCGGACACCTGCGACTCCTACGGGCGCTTCCTGATCCGCCTGGAGGAGATGCGCCAGTCGCTCGGGATCGTCGAGCAGTGCCTGGACCGGCTCCAGCCCGGCCCGGTCATGGTCGCCGACAAGAAGATCGCCTGGCCCGCCCAGCTCGCCCTGGGACCGGACGGGCTCGGCAACTCCCTCGACCACATCAAGAAGATCATGGGCACCTCGATGGAGGCCCTGATCCACCACTTCAAGCTGGTCACCGAGGGCTTCCGCGTTCCGCCGGGACAGGCGTACGCGGCCGTCGAGTCGCCCAAGGGCGAACTCGGGGTGCACGCGGTGTCCGACGGCGGCACCCGCCCCTTCCGGGTCCACTTCCGCGACCCGTCCTTCACCAACCTGCAGGCCATGGCGGCGATGTGCGAGGGCGGCCAGGTCGCCGACGTCATCGTCGCCGTCGCGTCCATCGACCCCGTGATGGGAGGCGTCGACCGGTGACCACCAGTTCTTCGGAGCGAGGCGTCAGCCTGGGCATGCCCGAACTGCCCGCGCCCGCCTACCCGGACGACGTCCGGGCCCGGCTCGAGACGGACGCGCGCGAGCTGATCGCCCGCTATCCCGACTCCCGGTCCGCGCTCCTGCCGCTGCTGCATCTGGTGCAGTCGGAGGAGGGCCATGTCACGCGCACCGGGATGCAGTTCTGCGCGGACATGCTGGACCTGACCACGGCCGAGGTCACCGCCGTCGCCACCTTCTACACCATGTACCGGCGCAAGCC
Organism: Streptomyces sp. NPDC101225; assembly: GCF_044767585.1. NCBI lineage: Bacteria > Bacillati > Actinomycetota > Actinomycetes > Kitasatosporales > Streptomycetaceae > Streptomyces > Streptomyces sp. NPDC101225. The sequence continues at coordinate 35,827 of NZ_JBIWOE010000019.1, read as the reverse complement.
GTCCGGTGACTACCAGGTCGGCGTCTGCACCAACACCCTGTGCGCGGTGATGGGCGGCGACGCGATCTTCGAGGAGCTCCAGGAGCACCTCGGCATCGGCAACGGCGAAACCACCGGTGACGGCAAGGTCACCCTGGAGCACATCGAGTGCAACGCGGCCTGCGACTTCGCGCCGGTGGTGATGGTCAACTGGGAGTTCTTCGACGACCAGACCCCGGCCAGCGCCAAGCGCCTCGTGGACGACCTGCGCGCGGGACGGGACGTCGAGCCCACGCGCGGGGCGCGCCTGTGCACCTTCAAGGAGACCGCGCGGATCCTGGCCGGCTTCCCCGACGAGCGGCCAGGGGCCGTCGAGGCGGGCGGCAGCGCGGGACCGGCCTCGCTGGCGGGCCTCCGCCTGGCCAAGGGGGAGACCGCACCCGCGCGCGTGGTCCATCCGCGGGACGGTGGGCCGCACGACGAGCAGGACCGGACCGTGCACGACCCGTCGCCGACCGAGCGCCTGAGCGCACACGACGCGCCGCAGGAGACGTCGGCCTCCGACCCGGCCCACCCGGCCGGGCCCACCGCCGAGGAGGGGGAGTGATGACCTTGGCACCCGAACTCAAAGACACCAGCCCCGAGAAGCTGCTCGCACCCGTGCTGTCGGCCTTCTGGGACGAGGACAGGTCCTGGTCGCTGGACGTCTACAAGAGGCACGAGGGGTACGAGGGGCTCCGCAAGGCGCTCGCGATGTCGCCGGACGACCTCATCGCGTACGTCAAGGACTCCGGCCTGCGCGGCCGCGGTGGCGCGGGATTCCCGACCGGAATGAAATGGCAGTTCATTCCCCAGGGAGATGGAAAACCGCACTATCTAGTTGTCAACGCCGACGAGTCGGAGCCCGGGACGTGCAAGGACATCCCGCTCCTCTTCGCGAACCCGCACAGCCTCATCGAGGGCATCGTCATCGCGTGTTACGCCATCAGGTCGTCGCATGCCTTCATCTATCTGCGGGGTGAAGTCGTCCCCGTTCTGCGGCGGTTGCACGAGGCCGTGCGCGAGGCCTACGAGGCCGGCTACCTCGGCGAGAACATCCTGGGCAGCGGCCTGAACCTGGAACTCACCGTGCACGCCGGCGCCGGCGCGTACATCTGCGGTGAGGAGACCGCACTGCTCGACTCGCTCGAAGGCCGCCGGGGTCAACCGCGGCTCCGTCCCCCTTTCCCCGCCGTGGCGGGCCTCTACGCGTGCCCGACTGTTGTGAACAACGTCGAGTCGATCGCCTCGGTTCCCGCGATCCTCCATCGGGGCAAAGAATGGTTCCGCTCGATGGGCAGCGAGAAGTCCCCGGGCTTCACGCTCTACTCCCTCAGCGGCCACGTCGCGAGCCCCGGCCAGTACGAGGCCCCGCTCGGCGTCACGCTCCGCCAGCTGCTCGAGATGAGCGGCGGCATGCGGCCGGGCCACCGCCTCAAGTTCTGGACGCCGGGCGGCTCCTCGACGCCGATGTTCACCGACGAGCACCTCGACGTGCCCCTCGACTACGAGGGCGTCGGCGCCGCCGGCTCGATGCTCGGCACCAAGGCCCTGCAGTGCTTCGACGAGACGACCTGCGTCGTGCGCGCCGTCACCCGCTGGACCGAGTTCTACGCCCACGAGTCCTGCGGCAAGTGCACGCCGTGCCGCGAAGGCACCTACTGGCTCGTGCAGCTGTTGCGCGACATCGAGGCCGGCAAGGGCGCCCTGTCCGACCTCGACAAGCTGAACGACATCGCCGACAACATCAACGGCAAGTCGTTCTGCGCCCTCGGCGACGGCGCCGCCTCGCCGATCTTCTCCTCGCTGAAGTACTTCCGCGAGGAGTACGAGCAGCACATCACGGGCCACGGCTGCCCCTTCGACCCGGCCAGGTCGACGGCCTGGGCCGACCGCACGGAGGTGAACGCATGACCGTGACCACCAGCGCTCCCTCCGGAGGGGGAGAGGCGGCGGTCCCGCCGGAAGATCTCGTCTCGCTGACGATCGACGGCGCCGAGATCAGCGTGCCCAAGGGCACGCTGGTCATCCGGGCCGCCGAGCAACTCGGCATCGAGATCCCCCGGTTCTGCGACCATCCCCTTCTCGATCCGGTGGGCGCCTGCCGCCAGTGCATCGTCGAGGTGGAGGGCCAGCGCAAGCCGATGGCGTCCTGCACGATCACGTGCACGGACGGCATGGTCGTGAAGACGCAGCTGACCTCGCCCGTCGCCGAGAAGTCCCAGCACGGCGTGATGGAGCTGCTGCTCATCAACCACCCGCTGGACTGCCCGGTCTGCGACAAGGGCGGTGAGTGCCCGCTGCAGAACCAGGCCATGTCGCACGGCCAGGCCGACTCCCGCTTCGAGGGCAGGAAGCGGACGTACGAGAAGCCCGTGCCGATCTCCACGCAGGTGCTGCTCGACCGCGAGCGGTGCGTGCTGTGCGCCCGCTGCACCCGGTTCTCCGACCAGGTCGCGGGCGACCCGATGATCGAGCTGCTCGAGCGGGGCGCACTGCAGCAGGTCGGCACCGGTGAGGGCGACCCCTTCGAGTCGTACTTCTCCGGCAACACCATCCAGATCTGCCCCGTCGGCGCGCTGACCTCGGCGGCGTACCGATTCCGCTCCCGCCCCTTCGACCTGGTGTCCTCGCCGAGCGTGTGCGAGCACTGCTCCGGCGGCTGCGCCACCCGCACCGATCACCGGCGCGGCAAGGTCATGCGACGGCTCGCGGCCAACGACCCCGAGGTCAACGAGGAGTGGCTCTGCGACAAGGGGCGGTTCGCGTTCCGGTACGCGCAGCAGCGCGACCGGCTCGAACACCCGCTGGTGCGCAACGCCGAGGGCGAACTGGAGCCCGCCTCCTGGCCGGAGGCGCTGCAGATCGCCGCGCAGGGACTGCTCGCCTCGCGCGGCCGGACCGGCGTCCTCACCGGTGGCCGCCTCACCGTGGAGGACGCCTACGCGTACAGCAAGTTCGCGCGCGTGGCGCTCGACACGAACGACATCGACTTCCGCGCGCGCGTGCACACCAGCGAGGAGGCCGACTTCCTGGCGGCGCGGATCGCCGGACGCGGACGTGACCTCGACGGTACGGGCGCCACGTACGCCTCCCTGGAGAAGGCTCCCGCCGTGCTGCTGGTCGGGTTCGAGGCCGAGGAGGAGGCGCCCGGCGTCTTCCTGAGGCTGCGCAAGGCCTGGCGCAAGCACGGACTGAAGGTGTTCTCGCTGGCCACGCACGCCACGCGCGGTCTGGAGAAGGCCGGTGGCACGCTGCTGCCGGCGGCACCCGGCACCGAGACCGAGTGGCTGGACGCCCTCGCGGGCGGGGTCGGCCTGGAGGGCGACGGCTCGAAGGCCGCCGAGGCGCTGCGCGCCGAGGGCGCGGTCATCGTCGTCGGCGAACGGCTGGCCGCGGTCGCGGGCGGGCTCACCGCCGCCGTACGGGCCGCCTCCGCCACCGGCGCCCAGCTGGCGTGGATCCCGCGGCGGGCCGGAGAGCGCGGCGCGCTCGAGGTCGGCGCGGTGCCGTCCCTGCTGCCGGGCGGGCGCCCGGCGACCGACCCGCGCGCGCGTGAGGAGGTCGCCGCGGCCTGGGGCCTGGCCGAACTCCCGCACCGCTACGGCCGCGACACCGGCCAGATCGTCGAGGCCGCCGTGAGCGGCGAGTTGCAGGCCCTGGTGGTGGCGGGCGTCGAGGTCGACGACCTGCCCGACCCGGCACGCGCGCGTGAAGCACTTCACGAGGCCGGTTTCGTGGTGTCGCTGGAGCTGCGGCCCAGCGAGGTGAGCGAACTGGCGGACGTGGTGCTGCCCGTTGCCGCGGTCGCCGAGAAGGCCGGCACCTTCCTCAACTGGGAAGGCCGGGTGCGCTTCTTCGACGCCGCGCTCAAGCCCGACCAGATGACCCGCCGCCTCGCGCCCACCGACGCGCGCGTGCTGCAGATGCTGGCCGACGCCATGGACGTGCACCTGGGACTGCCCGATCTGCGCACCGTGCGCGCGGAGATCGACCGGCTGGGTCCCTGGGGCGGACCGCGGGCCACCGAACCGCTGGAGCGCGGCGCCGCACTGCCGCGGCCCGCCGCCGGTGAGGCCGTCCTGTCGGGGCACCGTCTCCTGCTCGACCAGGGCGCCCTCCAGGAGGGTGACGAGGCGCTCGCCGGAACCCGGCACGCCGCCCACGCGCGCGTGTCGGCCGCGACCGCCGCCGAGGCGGGCGTCAAGGACGGCGATCTCCTCACCGTCACCGGTCCCTCCGGAGCGGTCGAACTCCCGCTGCGGATCACGGAGATGCCGGACCGCGTGGTCTGGCTCCCGCTGAACTCCGTCGGCAAGGGCGTCGCCTCCGACACCGGGGCGCTGCCCGGCGCTCTCGTCCGCATCGGCCCGGCGACGCTCGTCGGCGAGGCCCCGAAGGAGGTGGAGGCATGAGCCCGTACCTCGCCGCTGAAGACCTCTCCATGTTCGGCCGCGACCCCTGGTGGCTGGTCGTCGTGAAGGCCGTCTTCTGCTTCGCCTTCCTGATGGTGACCGTGCTGTTCTCCATCGTCTGGGAGCGCAAGGTCGTCGCCTGGATGCAGCTGCGCATCGGCCCCAACCGGCACGGCCCCTGGGGCATGCTCCAGTCGCTGGCCGACGGCGTGAAGCTGATGCTCAAGGAAGACCTCATCGTCAAGCGCGCGGACAAGGTGGTCTACGTCCTCGCGCCGATCGTCGCCGCCATCCCGGCCTTCATGGCGATCGCGGTGATCCCCTTCGGCCCGGCCGACAACGAGATCTCGATCTTCGGCCACCGTACGACGATGCAGCTCACCGACCTGCCGATCGCGATGCTCTACATCCTCGCGGTCGCCTCGGTCGGCATCTACGGCATCGTGCTCGCGGGCTGGAGCTCCGGATCCACCTACCCGCTCCTGGGCGGCCTGCGCTCCTGCGCGCAGATGATCTCCTACGAGATCGCCATGGGCGCGGCCTTCGCCTCGGTGTTCCTCTACTCGGGGTCGATGTCGACGTCGACGATCGTCGAGCAGCAGCACGACCGCTGGTACATCGTCCTGCTGCCGGTCTCCTTCATCCTGTACGTCGTCACGATGGTCGGCGAGACCAACCGCGCCCCCTTCGACATGCCGGAGTCCGAGGGCGACCTGGTCGGCGGCTTCAACACCGAGTACTCGTCGATCAAGTTCGCGATGTTCATGCTCGCCGAGTACGTGAACATGGTGACGGTCTCGGCCGTGTCGGCCACGCTCTTCCTCGGCGGCTGGCGCGCCCCTTGGCCGATCAGCACCTTCTGGGAGGGCGCCAACCACGGCTGGTGGCCGCTCCTGTGGTTCGTGATCAAGGTCCAGCTGCTGCTGTTCTTCTTCATCTGGCTGCGCGGCACGCTCCCGCGCGTGCGCTACGACCAGCTGATGAAGCTCGGCTGGAAGGTCCTCATCCCGGTCTCCGTCGTCTGGCTGATGCTGGTCGCGACCGTCCGGGCCCTCAGGAACGAGAACTACGACTTCGCCGACATCGCCCTCTACATCGGCGGCGGCGTCCTCGCCCTGCTGCTCCTGTCCTTCGTCGCCGACATGTTCCGCGAGAAGAGCCGGACGGCCGGGCAGCCGGTCGCCGAACCGGCCGGCTTCGACGCCATGGCCGGTGGATTCCCCGTGCCTCCGCTCCCCGGACAGGAGCTCCCGCCGGTGCCGAGGCGCAGCCCGCGCCGCGAGCGGGAGTTGATTGTCAGTGGTGGGTCGGATACTGCCAGTGACGGATCTTCGGATGGAAAGGAGGCGTCCGATGGCTGAGGAGCCCAAGGAGACCGAGCAGTTGAAGCCCGGTTTCATGAACCCGGTGGCCGGCTTCGGCGTGACCTTCAAGGCCATGTTCAAGAAGCGGCTGACCGAGCAGTACCCGGAGCAGCAGAAGACCACCGCCCCCCGGTTCCACGGACGGCACCAGCTCAACCGCCATCCGGACGGCCTGGAGAAGTGCGTCGGCTGCGAGCTGTGCGCCTGGGCCTGCCCCGCCGACGCGATCTACGTGGAGGGCGCGGACAACACGGACGAGGAGCGCTACTCGCCGGGCGAGCGGTACGGCCGCGTCTACCAGATCAACTACGCCCGCTGCATCCTGTGCGGCCTGTGCATCGAGGCGTGCCCCACGCGCGCGCTGACCATGACGAACGAGTTCGAGCTCGCCGACTCGAGCCGGGCCAACCTCATCTACACCAAGGAGCAGCTGCTCGCCGGCCTCGAAGAGGGCATGGTCGACAGCCCGCACGCCATCTACCCGGGGATGGACGAGCAGGACTACTACCGAGGGCTCGTCACCGAGGCCGCACCCGGCACGGAGCGCCAAGTGGCCCTCTCCAAGGGCGAGAAGCCCGAGGAACAGGGGGCCGAGGCATGACCGACCTCGCCGCCTACTCCACCTCCACCGGAGAGGCCTTCCAGTTCTGGGTCCTCGGCACCGTCGCCGTGATCGGCGCCCTGTCCACGGTCTTCATGAAGAAGGCCGTCCACAGCGCGCTGTCGCTCGCCGGGACGATGATCATCCTGGCGGTGTTCTACCTCGCCAACGGCGCCTACTTCCTGGGCATCGTGCAGATCGTCGTCTACACCGGCGCCATCATGATGCTGTTCCTGTTCGTGGTGATGCTGGTCGGCGTGACAGCCGCGGACTCCCTGAAGGAGACCATCAAGGGCCAGCGCTGGCTGGCCCTTCTCTGCGGCCTCGGCTTCGGCGTCCTGCTGTTCGCCGGGATCGGCAACGCGTCGCTGAAGGACTTCAACGGCCTCGCCCAGGCGAACGCGAACGGCAATGTGGAGGGCCTCGCGACCCTCATCTTCACCAAGTACGTCTTCGCCTTCGAAATCACCGGCGCCCTGCTGATCACGGCCGCCGTCGGCGCCATGGTGCTCACCCACCGCGAGCGCACCGAGCGCGCCAGGACGCAGCGCGAGCTGTCCGAACAGCGTGTGCGCCAGGGCACGTACGTACCGCCGCTGCCGGCGCCGGGCGTGTACGCGCGGCACAACGCGGTGGACATCGCGGGCCTGCTGCCCGACGGCACGCCGTCCGACCTCACCGTCAGCAAGACGCTGCGTGACCGCGGCCAGATCCGGGACGTGTCGGCCGAGGCGCTGAACGACCTCAAGGCGCTGGAGCAGCGCGCCGAGGAGCGTCTGGAGCGCACCGAGATCGGACCGGCCACCTTCAAGAAGGAGGAGGCGTCGCAGTGAACCCGGTCAACTACCTGTATCTGTCGGCCCTGCTGTTCACGATCGGCGCCACCGGCGTGCTGATCCGGCGCAACGCGATCGTCGTGTTCATGTGCATCGAGCTGATGCTGAACGCCTGCAACCTCGCGTTCGTCACCTTCTCCAGGATGCACGGCAATCTCGACGGCCAGATCATCGCCTTCTTCACGATGGTCGTCGCCGCGGCGGAGGTCGTGGTCGGGCTCGCGATCATCGTGTCCCTGTTCCGTTCCCGCCACTCGGCCTCGGTCGACGACGCCAGCCTGATGAAGCTCTGAGGGGTCGCTGAATCGTGGAGAACCTGATTGCGCTGCTGGTGGCGGCGCCACTGCTCGGAGCGGCCGTACTGCTGTGCGGCGGCCGGCGGCTCGATGCCGTCGGACACTGGATCGGCGTCCTGATGTCCACGGCGTCCTTCGTGTTCGGTGTGATCCTCTTCGCCGACCTGCTCGGCAAGGACGCCGAACACCGGACTCTGACGCAGCATCTGTGGACGTGGATCCCGGTCGAGAGCTTCCAGGCGGACGTCGGCTTCCGTCTGGACCAGCTCTCGATGACGTTCGTCCTGCTGATCACCGGCGTCGGCTCGCTGATCCACCTGTACTCGGTCGGGTACATGGAGCACGACGAGCGCCGCCGCCGCTTCTTCGGCTACCTCAACCTGTTCCTCGCGGCGATGCTCCTCCTGGTCCTCGCCGACAACTACCTGCTGCTGTACGTCGGTTGGGAGGGCGTGGGCCTCGCGTCCTACCTGCTGATCGGCTTCTGGCAGCACAAGCCCAGCGCGGCGACGGCGGCGAAGAAGGCCTTCCTGGTCAACCGCGTCGGCGACATGGGCCTGTCCATCGCGATCATGCTGATGTTCGCGACGTTCGGCACCTTCGCCTTCGGGCCGGTCTTCAGCCACGTCGGTGACACGTCCGAGGGCAAGCTCACCGCCATCGCGCTGACGCTCCTGCTCGCCGCCTGCGGCAAGTCCGCCCAGGTGCCGCTGCAGTCCTGGCTCGGGGACGCGATGGAGGGCCCGACCCCGGTCTCGGCCCTCATCCACGCCGCGACGATGGTGACCGCGGGCGTCTACCTGATCGTCCGCTCCGGAGCGATCTTCAACGCCGCGCCGGACGCGCAGCTGGTGGTCACCGTGGTCGGAGCCGTCACGCTCCTGTTCGGTGCGATCGTCGGTTGCGCGAAGGACGACATCAAGAAGGCGCTGGCCGGTTCGACGATGTCGCAGATCGGCTACATGGTGCTGGCCGCGGGCCTGGGCCCCATCGGCTACGTCTTCGCGATCATGCACCTGGTGACCCACGGCTTCTTCAAGGCCGGGCTCTTCCTCGGTGCCGGATCGGTCATGCACGGCATGAACGACGAGGTCGACATGAGGCGGTACGGCGGCCTGCGCAAGTACATGCCGGTCACCTTCATCACCTTCGGCCTCGGCTACCTCGCGATCATCGGCTTCCCGGGCCTGTCCGGCTTCTTCTCCAAGGACAAGATCATCGAGGCGGCCTTCGCGAAGGGCGGCACCGAGGGCTGGATCCTCGGCGGCAGCGCCCTGCTGGGCGCCGCGATCACGGCCTTCTACATGACGCGCGTGATGCTGATGACGTTCTTCGGCGAGAAGCGCTGGCAGCCCGACGAGAACGGCAACGAACCGCACCCGCACGAATCGCCCAAGGTCATGACGATCCCCATGATCGTGCTGGCCGTCGGGTCGGTCTTCGGCGGTGCGTTCTTCAGCATCGGCGACCGCTTCCTGCACTGGCTGGAGCCGGTCACCGGTCACAGCGAGGGCGACTCGCCGATCAGCGCCATGACGATCACCGGTGCGACCATGGTCTGCCTGATCATCGGTGTCGGCGTCGCGTACGCCATGTACGGCCGCCGCCCGGTCCCGTCCGTCGCCCCGCGCGGATCGCTGCTCACCCGGGCCGCCCGGCGCGACCTGCTGCAGGACGACTTCAACCACGTCGTCCTGGTCCGTGGCGGCGAGCACCTCACGCGCTCCCTGGTGTACGTCGACCACACCTTGGTCGACGGCGTCGTCAACGGCACGGCGGCCTCGGTCGGGGGCCTGTCCGGACGCATGCGCAGGCTGCAGAACGGCTTCGCGCGCTCCTACGCGGTCTCGATGTTCGGCGGTGCGGCGGTCCTCATCGCCGCGACCCTGCTGATGAGGGCGGTCTGATACCGATGTCCTTTCCCCTGCTGACAGCGACGGCGGTGCTCCCGGCGATCGGGGCGGTCGCCACGGCCGCCGTGCCGGCCGCGCGGCGCACCGCCGCGAAGTGGCTGGCGCTGCTGGTCTCGCTGGCCACCCTCGCTCTCGCGATCACCGTCCTGGTCCGCTTCGACCCGGACGGCGGGCGCTACCAGCTCACCGAGTCCCACTCCTGGATCGCGGCCTTCGGGGTCCGGTACGAACTGGGCGTGGACGGCATCGGTGTGGCGCTGCTCGCGCTGACCGCCCTGCTGATCCCGTTCATCATCCTCGCGGGCTGGCACGACGCCGACCCGCTGGAGACCGGAAGCAAGCGGTGGCGGCCGACGCAGGGCTTCTTCGCCCTGATCCTGGCCGTCGAGGCGATGGTGATCATCTCCTTCGAGGCCACCGACGTCTTCCTCTTCTACATCTTCTTCGAAGCCATGCTCATCCCGATGTACTTCCTCATCGGCGGCTTCGGCGACCGTGCCCACGAGCACGGCGAGCAGGCGGCGTCCACGCAGCGGTCGTACGCGGCGGTGAAGTTCCTCCTCTACAACCTGGTCGGCGGTCTGATCATGCTGGCCGCGGTGATCGGCCTCTACGTGGTCGCCGGGAACTTCAGCCTCCAGGAGATCGCGCAGGCCCGTGCCAACGGCTCGCTCCACATGGCGACGAGCACCGAACGCTGGCTGTTCCTCGGCTTCTTCTTCGCCTTCGCGGTGAAGGCGCCGCTGTGGCCGCTGCACACCTGGCTGCCCAACGCCATGCAGGAGTCCACCGCGCCGGTCGCCGTCCTGATCACGGCGGTCGTCGACAAGGTGGGCACCTTCGCGATGCTCCGCTTCTGCCTCCAGCTCTTCCCGGAGGCGTCGAAGTGGGCGACGCCCGCCATCCTCGTCCTCGCCCTGATCAGCATCGTCTACGGGGCGCTGCTGGCCGTCGGCCAGCGGGACATCAAGCGGCTGGTGGCGTACGCGTCGATCTCGCACTTCGGCTTCATCATCATGGGCATCTTCGCGATGACCAGCCAGGGCCAGTCCGGCGCGACGCTCTACATGATCAACCACGGCATCTCCACCGCCGCGCTGATGCTGGTCGCCGGCTTCCTGATCTCCCGGCGCGGCTCGCGGCTCATCGCGGACTACGGCGGTGTGCAGAAGGTCGCCCCGGTGCTCGCCGGCACCTTCCTGATCGGCAGCCTCGCGACCCTGTCGCTGCCCGGTCTCGCTCCGTTCGTCAGCGAGTTCCTGGTCCTGGTCGGCACGTTCACGCGCTACCCGGCGATCGGCATCATCGCGACCTTCGGCATCGTGCTCGCCGCGCTCTACACCCTCGTCCTCTACCAGCGGACGATGACGGGCCCGGTGAAGCCGGAGGTCTCCGCGATGCCCGATCTCAGGGTGCGGGAACTCCTGGTCGTCGCGCCGCTGGTCGTACTGCTGATCTTCCTGGGCGTCTATCCGAAGCCGGTGACGGACATCGTCAACCCGGCCGTGAAGTCGACCCTGTCCGACGTACACAAGAAGGACCCCAAGCCCTCGGTGGAGGCGGCCAAGTGAGCGCAACAGCCGTCCACAGCCTGTGGACAACGGCGGCAACGGCGGCCGATCCGATCTCGAAGATCCCCGCGCCGAAAATCGAGTACGGGCAGCTGTCGCCCACCTTGATCGTCGTGGGCGCGGCGATCGTCGGGGTGCTGGTCGAGGCGTTCGTTCCGCGCAAGTCCCGTTACTACGCCCAGGTGTTCGTCTCCGCGGTCGCGCTCTGCGCCGCCTTCGCGGCGGTCGTGGCACTGGCGGCCGACGGATACGGCACCACCAAGGCGCACATCGCGGCCATGGGGGCGATCGCGGTCGACGGGCCGTCCCTGTTCCTGCAGGGCACGATCCTGCTGGCCGGTCTGGTCGGCCTGTTCACCTTCGCCGAGCGGCGCCTGGACCCGGAGGCACACGGCAACCGCGTCGACTCCTTCGCCGCGCAGGCCGCGTCCGTGCCGGGCAGCGACAGCGAGAAGGCCGCGGTCAAGGCCGGGTTCACCACCACCGAGGTGTTCCCGCTGCTGCTCTTCGCGGTCGCGGGCATGCTGGTCTTCCCGTCGGCCAACGACCTGCTGACGCTGTTCGTGGCGCTGGAGGTCTTCTCGCTGCCGCTCTACCTGCTCTGCGCGGTGGCCCGCCGCAAGCGGCTCATGTCGCAGGAGGCCGCGGTCAAGTACTTCCTGCTCGGCGCGTTCGCCTCCGCGTTCACCCTGTTCGGCATCGCGATGCTGTACGGCTACGCGGGCTCGGTCTCGTACGGGCGGATCGCGCAGGTCGTCGACGGCACCGTCACGAACGTCGACCCGGCGCTCGCCGGCACCATGGGCAACGACGCGCTGCTGCTGGTCGGCGGCGCACTGCTCGTCGTCGGTCTGCTGTTCAAGGTGGGCGCCGTCCCGTTCCACATGTGGACGCCGGACGTCTACCAGGGCGCTCCGACCCCGGTGACCGGCTTCATGGCGGCGGCGACGAAGGTGGCGGCGTTCGGTGCGCTGCTGCGCCTGCTCTACGTCGTCCTGCCCGGACTGCGCTGGGACTGGCGGCCGGTCATGTGGGCCGTCGCGATCGTCACCATGCTGGGCGGCGCGATCGTCGCCATCACCCAGACCGACATCAAGCGGCTGCTGGCGTACTCGTCCATCGCCCACGCGGGATTCATCCTCGCGGGTGTCATCGCGACCTCGAAGGACGGCGTGTCCTCCGTCCTCTTCTACCTGGCCGCGTACTCCTTCGTGACGCTCGGCGCGTTCGCCGTGGTCACGCTGGTGCGCGACGCGGGCGGCGAGGCGACGCACCTGTCCAAGTGGGCCGGCCTCGGCCGCCGCTCCCCGCTGGTGGCGGCCGTGTTCGCGGTGTTCCTGCTGGCCTTCGCCGGTATTCCGCTGACCTCCGGCTTCGCGGGGAAGTTCGCCGTCTTCAAGGCGGCGGCGGAGGGCGGGGCGGCCCCGCTGGTCGTGATCGGTGTGATCTCGTCCGCGGTCGCGGCGTTCTTCTACATCCGCGTCATCGTGCTGATGTTCTTCAGCGAGCCGCGGCCCGAGGGCCCGACGGTGGCCGTGCCGTCACCGCTGACCATGACCGCGATCGGTCTCGGCGTGGTGGTCACGCTGGTGCTCGGTGTGGCGCCGCAGTACTTCCTCGACCTGGCGAACCAGGCAGGAGTGTTCGTGCGCTGACCTGCGGTACGTGCGCGAGGGCCCCGGTTCCCGACGGAACCGGGGCCCTCGGCCGTGCGCGGTCCGGTCCCGGGTGGACGCCCGATCACGGTGAGTCGCCGGTACGGGTCTGTGGATAACTCCGAGGCTGTCGGTGCGGGCCCCTATCGTGGAGGCAGTGGTCGAGGGACGACGTACGGGGGGCACGACAATGCGCGGGACGGGCGGGATCAGCGACATGCCAGGGGTGACCGACAGCGAGGCGCTGGCCACGCTCCACCGGGTCTTCGGGTACGAGACCTTCCGCGGCGAACAGCAAGCGGTCATCGAGCATGTGGTGGCCGGCGGCGACGCGGTGGTCCTCATGCCGACCGGCGGCGGCAAGTCGCTGTGCTACCAGATCCCGGCCCTGGTCAGACCGGGCACGGGCATCGTCGTCTCCCCGCTCATCGCCCTGATGCAGGACCAGGTGGACGCGCTGCGGGCGCTCGGCGTGCGTGCCGGGTTCATGAACTCCACGCAGGACTTCGACGAGCGCCGGGTGGTCGAGGCCGAGTTCCTGGCCGGCGAGCTGGACCTGCTGTATCTCGCGCCGGAGCGGCTGCGTCTGGACTCCACGCTCGACCTGCTCTCGCGCGGAAAGATCGCGCTCTTCGCGATCGACGAGGCGCACTGTGTGTCCCAGTGGGGCCACGACTTCCGCCCCGACTACCTCGCCCTCTCCCTCCTCGGTGAGCGCTGGCCGGACGTCCCCCGGGTCGCGCTCACGGCCACCGCCACGCACGCCACGCACCAGGAGATCACCGAGCGCCTGCACATGCCGGCGGCCCGGCACTTCGTGGCGAGCTTCGACCGGCCCAACATCCAGTACCGGATCGTGCCCAAGGCCGACCCCAAGAAGCAGCTGCTGAGCCATCTGCGCGAGGAGCACCAGGGCGACGCGGGCATCGTGTACTGCCTCTCGCGCAAGTCGGTCGAGGCGACGGCGGAGTTCCTCTCGCGCAACGGCATCGAGGCGGTCCCGTACCACGCGGGCCTGGACGCGGGCACGCGCGCGGCGCACCAGTCCCGGTTCCTGCGCGAGGAGGGCCTGGTCGTGGTCGCGACCATCGCCTTCGGCATGGGCATCGACAAACCGGACGTCCGCTTCGTCGCCCACCTCGACCTGCCGAAGTCGGTCGAGGGTTACTACCAGGAGACCGGCCGGGCCGGCCGGGACGGGCTGCCCTCGACGGCATGGATGGCGTACGGCCTCAACGACGTCATCCAGCAGCGCAAGCTGATCCAGACCGGCGAGGGCGACGAGGCGTTCCGGCGCCGGGCCGCCGCCCACCTGGACGCGATGCTGGCGCTGTGCGAGACGGTCCGGTGCCGCCGCGGCCAGCTCCTCGCCTACTTCGGCCAGGACCCCGAGCCGACGGGCTGCGGCAACTGCGACACCTGCCTCGTCCCGCCGGAGACCTGGGACGGCACGGTCGCCGCCCAGAAGGTGCTGTCGACGGTGGTGCGGCTGCAGCGGGAGCGCGGGCAGAAGTTCGGCGCGGTGCAGATCGTAGACATCCTGCTCGGGCGGCGCACGGCCAAGGTGATTCAGTTCGACCACGACCAGCTGTCCGTGTTCGGCATCGGCGAGGAGCTCACCGAGGGCGAATGGCGGGGTGTCGTGCGGCAGTTGCTGGCACAGGGGCTGCTCGCGGTCGAGGGTGAGTACGGCACGCTGGTGCTGACCGAGGACAGCGGGTCGGTGCTGCGGCGCGAGCGGGAGGTGCCGCTGCGCAAGGAGCCGATGAAGGCGGCGACCTCGCGGACGTCGTCCTCCGGCAGGGGAGAGCGCAAGGCCAAGGCCGCCGCGGCCGAGCTGCCCGAGGAACTGCAGCCCGCGTTCGAGGCCCTGCGCGCCTGGCGCGCCGAGCAGGCCCGCGAGCAGGGTGTCCCGGCCTACGTCATCTTCCACGACGCCACGCTCCGCGAGATCGCCACGGTCTGGCCGACCTCGGTGGGGCAGCTCGGGGGCATCGGCGGCGTCGGCGAGAAGAAGCTGGCGACGTACGGCGAGGGCGTGCTGGAGGTGCTGGCCTCGCTCGGCGGCCCACCCGGCTCGGCGCCCGCCGCGGCTGCCTCGCCCGCTGCGGAAGCCGGTGCGGATGCCGGCGGTCCGGCCGAGGACGACTGGCCCGAGATGGACGCCGAGCCGGAACCGGACGACTGGATATAGGGAGCGGGCCCAGCCGCGCGTCCGCCGTCGCCGGTGCGGCGGTCCGGTCTCAGCCCAGCGCCGTCAGCCCCGGCGCGAACATGATCAGCAGCGGGAGCAGGGGCACCAGCGCGGCGACCGTCGTGGTCAGGGCGCGGTGCCGGCGGCCGAGCCGCGGCGGGGGCTGGAGGAGACGGTCGACCCGTTCGCCGAGGAGCCGGTGGCTGGAGGCGCAGGACAGGACGCCGCGGTGCTGGTTCAGCTCGATCAGGGCCAGCGCGGTGGTCAGGTGGCCGCAGCGCCGCGAGGCCGTGTCGTCCGCCGCCAGCTCCACCAGCCGGTGTGTCTGCTCGCAGAAGTGGGCGAACAGCGGCACCCGGGGGAAGCCCGTGGCCAGGGCACTGGAGAGGTGCAGCAGCCAGTCGTGGTGGGCGCGGGCGTGGTTGCGCTCATGGGTGAGGACGGCGTCGAGCTGGTGGTCGGTGAGCCGGTGCAGCGCACCCGTCGTGACGACGAGCTGGGGCGGGTGGCCCGGCATCCACCAGGCGTCGGGGTACTCGTCCTCCAGCACCAGCAGTGGACCGCGTGCCGCCTCTTCGAGTCCCGCGGGCAGTTCGGGGGCGCGTTCGCGCAGGTGGGCCCGGGTCTGGTCGCGGCGACGGCGGGCCTCGACGAGCTCGCGGGCGAGCATCGCCGTCGTCCAGGCGGCACCGCAGGCCAGCAGCAGGGTGAGGGCGGTGGCCCAGGCCGGGGCGGCGGTCAGGTCGTACGCCGCGGTCACGGCGGGGGGCGCCGGTGCGAAGACGTGGTCGCGGAAGGTGTGGAAGACGGCGGCCGCGCCGAGCACCAGCGCCGTCAGGCAGCACAGCAGGACGGTGGCGACCAGGCACTGCCACACCCACAGCGCGACCACGGGTTCCCGCTCGGGCCACGCCGCCCGCACCAGCGCACGCGGAACGGGCACGGCGGCCATCAGGGCGACGAAGCCCAGCAGGAGCAGGCAGACGGTCATGCCACGGTCTCCGGATCCTGGTCGGAGGAGGAGCGGTGCGGTGGGGTGATGCGGAGGGGTGATGCGCGGGTGGTGCGTCGGGTGATGCGGCTCGGCGCACGGGACGCCCGCCGCCAGTATGACGGCGAACGGCGCGGGAGTCAGGAGACGAAGACCATCCCGTACGTCCCGTACGACCACCGTCACACCCTGCAACTCCGGCCGGGCCCAGTGCCCTTGCCATGACCGGCCGTCCGATCGGGAGCGCGTGCACACGCGCCCCCACCGAGGGCCCGCTCCAGTCACGCGCCCGCACCGAAGCCCCGCTCCAGTCACGCGCCCCCACCGAGGGCCCGCCCCGGCGCGCGCACTCCGCCCGCCCGCTCCTGCCGCCGTGCTCGCGCCCGCGTACGCGCTGTGATCTCCCCGCTCGCGCCCGCCCGCTCACCCCAGCCCGCAGACGCACCCCGGTCCGCACTCGGCGACCGCGGCCCGTTCCCGCGTGCGTGGGACGGTCACGCTCCGTACCCGCACGGCAGCGGGGCGGGAACCGTCCCCACCGCGTCCCTTCAAGCTCGCGGCGCGGGTCCCGCCCCGCTTGGTCCGTCCCGTCCCCTCACTTCACTCGCGCGTGTGGGAACCCTCCCCGTCGCGTCCGCTCACGCCTGCGGGGCGGGAATCCCCCCGCTTCATCCCGTCCCGCCCGCAGGCGGGAACCCGCGGCACTTCGCCTGCTCGCTTTCCCCGGCGCGGTCCCGCCCGCTTCCTTCCCTCACTCCCGAGCAGCCGCCACGATGCGTCCGCTCACCTCGCCCAGGCCGACCCGGACCCCGCCGGGGCCGGGTGCCCATGCCGAGAGCGTCACGACGTCGCCGTCCTCCAGGAACGTCCGCTTGCCGTCGGGGAGTTCCAGGGGGTCACGGCCGTTCCAGGTCAGCTCCAGCAGGGAGCCGCGCTGCGCCGGTTCCGTACCGCTGACCGTGCCCGAGCCGTACAGGTCCCCGGTGCGCAGGGAGGCGCCGTTCACCGTCATGTGGGCGAGCTGCTGCGCGGCCGTCCAGTACATCGTGGAGAAGGGCGGCTCGGAGATGACGTGGCCGTTGAGCGCCACGGAGATGCGCAGGTCGTAGCCACCGGGCTCGGCGTCGGCGCCTTCGCTGTCGTCCAGGTAGGGCAGCAGCGGGTGCGTGCGCTCCGGCGGCGCCACGCGCGCGTCCTCCAGTGCGTCCAGCGGGGTGATCCACGCCGACACCGACGTCGCGAAGGACTTGCCGAGGAACGGGCCGAGGGGTACGTACTCCCAGGCCTGGATGTCGCGCGCGGACCAGTCGTTGAGCAGGCACAGCCCGAAGACGTGCTCCCGGAAGCCGCCGAGCGTCACCGGCGTCCCCTGCGGCGAGGGCACGCCCACCACGAAGCCGACCTCGGCCTCGATGTCCAGGCGGACCGACGGCCCGAAGACGGGCGCCGCGTCGGCCGGAGCCTTGCGCTGCCCGGACGGCCGTACGACGTCCGTGCCCGACACCACGACCGTGCCGGATCGCCCGTGGTAGCCGATCGGCAGGTGCTTCCAGTTCGGCGTCAGCGAGTCCGCCGCGTCCGGGCGGAAGATCTGGCCGACGTTGCGGGCGTGGTGCTCGGACGCGTAGAAGTCGACGTAGTCCGCGACCTCGAACGGAAGGTGCAGCGTCACCGAGGACAGCGGGTGCAGGAAGGAGGCGACGGCCTCCTGGTGCGCCGGCACCGTCACCCACGCCGTCAGCGCGCGCCGCACGTCCGACCAGGCGGTGCGGCCCGCGGCGAGGAGCGGGCCGAGCGAGGGCCGGGCGAGCAGGGAGGCGTACGGCGAGCCGAGCGCGTGCGCCGCCGCGCCCGCGTCGAGGACGTGGTCGCCCAGCCGGACGCCGACGGTCCGCCGCGCCGGATCGCCCAGCGAGAAGACGCCGTAGGGGAGGTTGTGCGGTCCGAAGGGGTCACCTTCGGGGACATCGAAGGGGGGCATGGGGTGGCTGCCTCACTCTCACCAGGTCGCGAGCGTTCTGTCACGGGCCGTCATGTGGCCGGGCCACACGTTACGGCTGAGTCGCCCGCTTGGGCAGTGTCTAAAGAGTTTGCAATGTCCGAATTAGCCTTGTCGGAGGCCCTAATTCCGGCTTAGCGTCCTTTGGGGGACACGGACGGGGTGGGTCCGGTCCGTAGGGGGGACGTGTGGGGGGACCCGTGGCCAGGAGCAGCGGCAGTGTGCCTTTTGACGCCGACCGTGATGTGCCCGGCCTGATCGTCAAGATCGGCGACTATCCGCTGCACCACGGCGGGGTCGGCGCGATCCGCAGTCTGGGTCGCCTCGGCGTGCCCATGTACGCGATCACCGAGGACCGCTACACACCCGCCGCCTCCTCCCGCTATCTCAAGAAGGCCTTCGTCTGGCCGACCACCGGCACGGAGGACCCGGAGCGCCTGGTGGAGGGGCTGATCCGGATCGGCCGCCGCATCGGCCGTCCCACCGTCCTCGTCCCGACCGACGAGGAGGCGGCCGTCCTCATCGCCGAGCACCAGGACGCGCTCGCCGGCCGCTTCCTCTTCCCGCCCGTCGAACCCGCCCTGCCGCGCCGCCTGGCGAGCAAGCAGGGCCTGCACGAACTTTGTGTGGAGCACGGCATCCCGAGCCCGACGGCCGCCTTCCCGCAGTCGCACGACGACATCGTGACCTTCGCCGACAAGGCCCGCTTCCCGGTGGTGGCCAAGAACCGGGAGGCGTTCCTGCGGCGCAGGCGGCCGGCGGTGAACGGTACGACGCGGATCGCCACCCGCGACGGCCTGCTGCTGCTCGCCCGCGACTGGGGCGAGCAGCCCGGCGTGATCCTCCAGGAGTACCTGCCGCGGGAGGAGGCGGAGGACTGGATCGTGCACGCCTACTTCGACCGGGACTGCACCCCGCTCGCCATGTTCACGGGCGTGAAGGTGCGCTCCTGGCCGCCGCACGCGGGGATGACGGCGAACGCGTACGTCGTCGACAATCCGGAACTCGCCGACCTCGCCGGCCGTTTCATCAAGCAGATCGGCTTCACCGGCATCATCGACCTCGACCTGCGCTTCGACCGGCGCGACGGGCAGTACAAGCTCCTCGACTTCAACCCGCGCATGGGCGCCCAGTTCCGGCTCTTCGAGAACGAGTCGGGGGTGGACGTGGTCCGCGCCATGCACCTGAATCTGACCGGACGCACCGTTCCGGAGGGGGAACAGCGGGCCGGCCACCGGTACATCGTGGAGAACATCGACCTGCCCGCCCTGCTCGCCTACCGCCGCAGCGGCTACACGACGCCGCACGCTCCGGCGCGCGCCAGCGGGACGGAGCTGGCCTGGCTCGCGGGTGACGACCCGCTGCCGTTCGTCACGATGCTCGCGCGCTTCGTGCGGCCGGGCGCGAAGCATCTGTATCAGCTGTGGCGGACCAACCGCCGCGGCAGCGGCACCGGCTCGACCAGCTAGGCGAGCAGCGAGGAGGAGCCCCGACCAGCTGCGAGGGCCGGACACGAAGTGGCGAAGTGACGTCCTGGGGAGGGACTTCGTGAGTCATCCGGTTGCAGTCATCGGCGCCGGGCCGTTCGGCCTGTCGACCGCCGCCCATCTCAAGGCCCGCGGCATCCCGGTGCGCGTCTTCGGCGACCCCATGGTCAGCTGGCGCGACCACATGCCCGCGGGCATGCTCCTGAAGTCGACCCCGGTCGCCTCCAGCATCGACGCCCCCCAGCCGGGCCACCGCCTCGCCGACTACTGCGACGCCGCCGGCATCAAGCGGCTGGTGACGGACGAGGACATCATCCCGGTCGAGACCTTCATCGGCTACGGCGAGTGGTTCCGGGACCGGCTCGTGCCCGAACTGGAGCAGGTGCGGGTGGTCTCGGTGGACCGGCACACCGCGGGCGGCTTCGAACTGAAGCTGGACTCGGGGGAGTTGTTCACCGCCCGCGCGGTCGTCGTGGCGACCGGCCTGTCCAGCCTCGCGCACCTGCCGGCGGAGCTGGCCGAGGCCGTCCCGGAGGGACCGGCACCCACGGGCCCGGTCTCCCACAGCTCCCAGGAGCACGACCTCACGCGCTACGCCGGCAAGGACCTGATCGTCGTCGGCGCCGGGCAGTCCGCGCTGGAGACGGCGGCGCTGGCGGCGGAGGCCGGAGCGCAGGTCCGGGTGGTCTCCCGCGGCCGCGGCAAGGTCGCCTTCGGGGCGCCGCCGTGGAAGCAGCCGAGGCTGCGCCCCGAGTCGCCCTTCGGCCGCGCCTGGTCCCTGTGGGCGCTCAGCTCCTACCCGCACCCCTACCGCCATCTCCCGGCCGCGGCCCGCCACTACCTGGTGCGCCGGGTGCTCGGCCCGCTCGGCGCATGGTGGCTGCGGGACCGTTTCCAGGGGAAGGTGCAGGTCAGCGAGGTCGACCGGATCGTGCGCGCGGACGCGTCCGAGGGCAGTCCGAGGCTGACGGTCCGCACGCTCGCGGGCCGCCCCGAGGACCTGTCCGCGGACCATGTGATCGCGGCCACCGGCTACCGGGTCGACATCGCAGCGATGGACTTCCTCGGGCACGGACTGCGCACGCGTCTGGCGGTGAGCCGGGGCACGCCCAGGCTGGGCGCGGGCTATGTCTCCTCGGTCCCGGGGCTGTACTTCACGGGCCTGCCGGCGGCGGCGTCGTACGGCCCGGTGATGCGCTTCGTGTGCGGCACGGAGTTCGCCTCGCCGAGGCTGGCCGCACACCTGGCGGCCTCCCATGGGCAGACCGGTGCCCCGGGCACCGGGCGGGGTTGAAGACCTGTCGGGGGCACGGGAGTTGAGCGGGGAGCGCGGTGGGCACCGTGGTCGTCCGGTTCGCGATGAGTCGGTGGCGCGTCCGGTCCGTATTCTCTGATCATGGCCGCACCCACCGCATATGCACTCATCGCCACCGACCTGGACGGCACGCTGCTCAGAGGCGACGACACGCTGTCCGACCGGTCCCTCGCCGCGCTCGCGCGGGTGGCCGAGACCGGCGCCCGGCACCTGGTCGTGACGGGCCGCCCGGCCCCCAGAGTGCGGCCGCTGCTCGACATCCTCGGCAGCACGGGGCTCGCGGTGTGCGGACAGGGCGCGCAGGTGTACGACGCCGGCGCGGACCGTCTGCTGTGGTCCGTCACCCTGGACCGGGAGCTGGCCGAGACCGCCCTCGGCAAGATCGAGGCCGAGGTGGGCCAGGTCTCCGCGGCCGTCGACCAGGACGGCGTGGACGGACTCACCCTCATCGAGCCCGGCTACCTGATGCCGCACCCCACGCTGCCGGCCGTACAGGTCGACCGGCGCGACGACCTGTGGTGCGCGCCCATCAGCAAGGTGCTGCTGCGCCATCCCGAGCTGTCCGACGACGAGTTGGCGGCGACGGCCCGCTCGGTGGTCGGTTCGCTGGCCACCGTCACCATGTCGGGACCAGGAACCGTCGAACTCCAGCCATGCGGCATCACCAAGGCGACGGGTCTGGCCCTGGCGGCCGCGCACCTGGGGCTCGGGCCGGGGGAGACCATCGCCTTCGGCGACATGCCCAACGACATCCCCATGTTCGACTGGGCGGCGCACGGCGTCGCCATGGCCAACGCCCATCCCGAACTCAAGGCCGTGGCCGACGAGATCACCCTGTCGAACGAGGACGACGGCATCGCCGTCGTCCTCGAGCGGCTGTTCTTCAGGCTGGAGGAGCTCAGTGGGAGCGGTGAGTTCTGAGGCCTCTCCGCCAGGTCCCGCAGGCCCCTCCCGGCCGGCTCTAGTAGGCGCCGTAGACGTTGTCGATCGACCCGTAGCGCGCGGCCGCGTACTTGCAGGCGGCGGTGATGTTGGCGACCGGGTCGTAGGGGTTCATCAGCGTGCCGGGCACGTGGTAGGCGAGGAAGGTCGGGTCGATGACCTGGAGCAGACCCTTGGAGGGGGTGCCGGCGAGCGCGTTCGAGTCCCAGTTGTTGATGGCGGCGGGGTTGCCCGAGGACTCGCGCATGACGTTGCGGTAGATGCCGTCGTACGAACCGGGGATGCCCTGCTGCGCCATGACCTGCAGGGAGGCCCGGATCCAGCCGTCGAGGTTGTCGGCGTAGCCCATGGAGGTCGCGGTGAGCGTCGTCGGCGTGGCCGCCGAGGCACTGGTCGCGCCGATGACCGGGAGGGCCAGAACGGCGGCACCGGTGCCGAGGACGGCGAGCTTGCGGGCGAGGCGGGAGTTCCTGGGACGACGATGCTGAGCGGCAGCAGACATGGGGGATTCCTCTCCGGCGCCTGCGAGGTGAGCTGTCGGGTTCGGGCGGGAGCTGCCCGGCCGCGCGGCCTTGCGGCGGCGCGGCTTCACCCCGAGCCGGTCCGGGGCGGTGCCCGGTCCGGCGACTTACCTGGGTCCCCCGCTCCTGCCGTGCGAGTGAGTTCGTCGATGGGTCGGCCGGGCTGCGGCAGGATTCGGCGTCTGCCCGACTGGCCGGGAACGTATGCGAGAGCACATGTCCGGAACAAGTGCCGGATTCACAGACCATGCCTATTGACCTTGGTCTGAGGCTTATGGGGCGCTTGATCCTTTGCTGCCGCCAATCCTCAACTGGCTTGCGGACGGCGGAAGAACGGAAGTGGCTGATGGACCGTCGGATCGCGGGGTGACGTGACCCAACTCACTGGCATCCGCAAGAGTGGCAAATCGGGCAATGAGCCCAACTCATGTTCAACCAGCCGTCCATGGGATCCGCCGCCCCCAAGTCCGGTGACGGGCCGCCGTTTCGGCCTCGGTGCAGATCGCCTTATTGAAGGTGAAAACGGACGAACCAGGGTCATCCGTTCCGGACCGCCCGGCCGTGCGTCCGCCGGTACGTCCGCTGCTGTGCCCGCCTCCGTGCCCTCGCCCGTGTCCGCTTCCGTGTCCTCGTCCGTGCTCGCCTCCGTGTCGCCTCTGTGTCCTCGCCCGTGCTCGCCTCTGCGTCCTCCGCCGTGGCCGCCTCCGTGCGTCGCGCCGCATCCGCCGCCGTGTCCGTGCATGCGTTCGCCCGGATGTCCGCCGGGGCGGAACCTCTCATGTGGTGCAGATCGTTCTCATGGCGGTCGTCCTCTGGAGGGGTGAAGTCACGAGAGTCTTCGGGACACGGGCCGCCACCTCCCGCCGGGGCGGCCGACGCGCCGATAGACAAGTCGGCAGATATCCGCTCATATGAGGCGATCAAAAACATAGCGGTCGTGATCCGATACCGCCCGTGGTGGACGGGTGGGCGGCATGGGTGATCGAAAGGTGACCGGATACGCTGACTTGAGTGATGGCAACGACCTATCGACAAACCGCGTGAACCGCAGGTAGACACCAGCAGACAGGAGACCCCTCGTGACCGTCGTCGGGCCGTTCGGGCTGAGCGTGCGGGACCAGGCTCTGGAAGCCGATGTCCAGGCCGGATTGGCGGCTGTCGAGGAGGGTTTGCTCGAAGCCACCAAGAGTGAGGTCCCCTTCATCACGGAGGCCGCCCAGCACCTGGTGCGGGCCGGCGGCAAGCGGTTCCGCCCCTTGCTGGTGATGCTCGCCGCGCAGTTCGGCGACCCGTACGCGCCGGGTGTCGTCCCCTCGGCCGTGGTGGTGGAGCTGACCCACCTGGCGACGCTGTACCACGACGACGTGATGGACGAGGCGGCCGTGCGGCGCGGCGTGGACAGCGCCAACGCCCGCTGGGGCAACTCGGTCGCGGTCCTCACCGGCGACTTCCTCTTCGCGCGCGCCTCGCACATCCTGGCCGACCTCGGGCCCGAGGCGGTCCGGGTGCAGGCCGAGGCGTTCGAGCGCCTGGTCACCGGCCAGATCCTGGAGACGGCGGGGCCGCAGGACGGGCGGGACCCGGTCGACCACTACCTGGACGTGCTGGGAGGCAAGACCGGCTCGCTGGTGGCCGTCTCGTGCCGCTTCGGGGCGATGATGTCGGGCGCCGACGAGACGGTCGTGGACGTGCTGACGCAGTACGGCGAGCGGCTGGGCGTCGCCTTCCAGCTGGCGGACGACGTGCTGGACATCGCGTCCGAATCGCGCGAGTCGGGCAAGACGCCGGGGACCGACCTCCGCGAGGGCATCCCCACCCTGCCGGTGCTGCGGCTGCGGGAGCGGGCGGAGCGGCTGGGTCTGGCCGAGGACATCGCCCTGTGCGAGCTGCTGGACTCCGACCTCAGCGGTGACGCACGGCTCGAGGAGGCGCTGGCCGGGCTGCGGGCGCACCCCGCGCTGGAGCAGGCCCGCCGCGACACCGTGCGCTATGCCGAGGACGCGCGGGCGGCGCTGGCCCCGCTGGTGGAGTGCGACGCGAAGCTGGCGCTGATGGAGATGTGCGACGCGGTGGTGCACCGGGCCGGCTGAGCCGGTCCTGGCCGTGCGGGGGTGAGGCCCGCCCGTACGGTGATACAGGTCACAACTCTGGACTGAGTCTAATCTGAGATCTCTTCCGTAGTCATCCACAGAAGGCCGACGCAGGGGGTGTCGGCCGCTCTACGGGGAGAAAAATCATCATGGGCATGAATGCGACGTTCTCGAAGCGCCGTAGGAGCCTGATCGTCACCGCTGTCGCGGTGGCCGCCGCCGGCGGTGTCGCCGCCGCGGTGATTCCCGCCTTCGCCGCCTCGGGCACCCGCGCCGACCACGCGGGGCACGCCGGCGGCAGGGGCGGGCGGAGCATCGTGAGCCAGAGCGGGACCGTGTCCGGCGGCACCGGGGGATCCGTCCTCGTCGCCGGCCTCCGGGGAGCCGACGAGGTTCCCGTGGCGGGCGGGCCGGCCGTCGGGGACCAGGACGGCGCCGCGCTGGAGTTCATCGAGGTGAAGGGGGACAAGGTGTCCGTGGCCGTGACCTGGCGCGGCACCGGCAGGCCGACGATGCTCCACATCCACCAGGGCGCCAAGGGCACCAACGGCGGCGTCAAGGTCGACCTCACCGGCCTGCTGAAGCACAGCGGGCGGCACAGCGTCGTGGGGACCGTGAAGGTCGGCGACCCCGGCCTGCTCGCGGCCCTCACGTCCGACCCCGGTTCCTTCTACGCCAACCTGCACACCGCCGAGTTCCCCGGCGGAGCCGTCCGCGGCCAGCTCCACAAGGTCACGGTCGCCGGCTTCGACTTCCGTAGCGCCCTGCACAACGTCGAGGCGTCGGTGGTCAAGGGCAGGCAGATCTACGCGTGCGAGCCGGCCGACGGCGGCGGCCACGCCTTCGCCCAGCGGGACGTGCGCGCCCTGCTCGGCGGCGGCATCCGGCACAGCTTCGTCGCACCCAACTCCGGTACGCCGCAGTGGGTCGCGCCGGACGGCAGCGCGGTGACCGGGGCCGTCCTGTCCAGGACGCCGAACGGCGACGGCAACATCCCCGAGCTCGACCTCAAGGCCACGCGCTCGGGCAGGCACCACGGCCTGCTGGCGGACACCGCCGAGATCCTGCGGCTCAACACCGTCGGCGGAGCCGCCCCGGCCGGCTCCTGCACGCCCGGCACCGTCACCGGCGTCCCCTACAAGGCGGACTACGTCTTCCTGCGGAGCTGACGCGGGCCGCTGACGGAGACTCATCCCGGGCGGCGCCGCCCCCGTACGACCCCTACGGGTCGGGGGAGGCGCCGCCCTCCGGCGTCATACCCCAGGCGTACACGGAGTTGAACCCCCGGTCTGACGCTTCCTCCCGGCGGATTTGGTGAGATGGAAACCACGGAAATCACCACTCCTCACCGATTCGGGTGAGAATGGCGGCACGGGGTGGACAACAGGAGCACGCGAGTTGGACTGGCCGCCGCCGACGACGGAGGTAGCGCACACATGGCACCGTACGAATCCGACGAGAGCACGACCGCCGAGGAGGCCGACGACCTCCGCGCGGGCCGGCGCAAGGCCGCTCGGTACGTGGTCCCGGTCGCGGTGGTGGGGGTGGCCGCGGCGACCATCGGGCTCGTCCCGGCTCTCGCCGACTCGGGCGACCCCGACCTGCCGAAGATCAGCGCGCAGCAACTCATCGACAAGATCGCCAAGTCGGACGTGCAGCAGATGTCCGGCACGGTGAAGGTCAGCACGGACCTGGGCCTGCCGAACCTCGGCGGTCTCGAGAACAGCCTGGCGTCCGGCGCCACCAGGTCGGGCGACGGCTCGTCCGCCGACCCGAGCACCAAGCTCACCGAACTCGCCACCGGCACGCACACCCTGCGCGTCGCGTCCGACGGCCCGGACCGGCAGAAGGTCTCGCTGCTGGAGAACGCGGCGGAGTACAGCCTCATCCACAACGGCAAGGACGTCTGGGGCTACGACAGCGGGTCGAACGAGGTCTACCACTCCACCGACGCGGGCCACGCGCAGGGCCGGCCGCCGAAGGACGTCCCGGCCACGCCCAAGGACTTCACCCAGGAGGCCCTGAAGTCGGTCGACGCCACCACGTCCGTGACCGTCCAGGGCACCGCCCGGGTCGCGGGCCGGGACGCCTACCGGCTGGTCGTGAAGCCGAAGCAGTCCGGGTCGACCGTCGGTCAGATCACGGTCGCGGTGGACGCCCGCACG
Organism: Streptomyces sp. NPDC101225; assembly: GCF_044767585.1. NCBI lineage: Bacteria > Bacillati > Actinomycetota > Actinomycetes > Kitasatosporales > Streptomycetaceae > Streptomyces > Streptomyces sp. NPDC101225. Next base: position 9,454 of record NZ_JBIWOE010000019.1, on the reverse strand, counting down.
GGCATGCCGCTGAAGTTCACGCTGACGCCGTCCAGCGGCGGCTCCGCGGTGATCGACGCCGGCTTCACCCAGGTCAGCTTCGCCCGGCCGAGCGCCTCGACCTTCGACTTCACCCCGCCCAAGGGCGCGAAGGTCACCGAGGACACCAAGGCCGGGCACGGCAGGGCCGGACACGACCTCAAGGGCACCGGCAAGGTTCCCGGGTCCGGCAAGGGCCTCGCCGAGGGGACCGGCGGGACGAAGATCCTCGGCAAGGGCTGGAACTCCATCGCCACCTTCGACACCGGCGGCAAGGGCGTGCCCTCCGGCTCCGCGGCCGGCGGCCGGTTCGGAGGCTTCCTGGACTCGCTCGGCGACAAGGTCTCCGGCACGTTCGGCTCGGGCACGGTCTTCAAGACCCGCCTGATCAACGCCCTGATCACCGACGACGGCAAGGTCTACGTCGGCGCGGTGGACAAGGCCGCGCTGGTGAAGGCCGCCGACGCGGCACAGTAGACCGCGCGGGCAACCGCCGTACACGCACGACGAATCGAGGGAGCCCATGGGCGATGCGTCCGCCACGGAGCCGGAGAAGGGGGAGCCGGGTGCCGGTGTCATCGCCACCCACGGGCTCACCAAGCGCTACCGCGGCGGGCAGCTCGCCGTCGACGGCCTGGATCTGACCGTCCCGGCGGGCAGCGTCTTCGGCTTCCTCGGTCCGAACGGCTCGGGCAAGACCACCACCATCCGCATGCTGATGGGGCTCATCGAGCCCACCTCGGGCACGGCGCGCGTCCTCGGGCGGCCCATGCCGCGCGCCGCGCGCGCCGTGCTCCCGCACGTCGGCGCCCTGATCGAGGGCCCCGCCCTCTACGGCTTCCTCTCCGGCCGCGACAACCTCCTGCGCTACGACGCCGCCGACCCGACCGCCGATCCGCGCACCCGGCGCACCCGGGTGGCGGCGGCGCTGGAGCGGGTGGGTCTGACGGCGGCCTCCGGCAAGAAGGCGAAGGCGTACTCGCTGGGCATGAAGCAGCGCCTCGGTCTCGCGGCCGCCCTGCTCCAGCCGCGCAGGCTGCTGGTGCTGGACGAGCCGACCAACGGCCTCGACCCGCAGGGCATGCGCGAGATCCGCTCCCTGGTCAGGGAGCTGGCCTCCGACGGCACGACCGTCTTCCTCTCCTCGCACCTGCTCGACGAGATCGAGCAGGTCTGCACCCATGCCGCGGTGATGGCGCAGGGCCGGCTGATCACGCAGGGTTCGGTGGCCGACCTGTCGGCGGGGGCGCGCGGCCGGCTCGTCGTCACCACGCCCGACCCCGGGGACGCGGCCCGGGTGCTGAAGGAGCAGGGCGTCGCGGACGTCGTGGCGGCCGAGGACCGGGTGAGTGCCGAGCCGCCCGACCGCGATCTCGCGGAGGTGAACGCCGCGCTGGTGACGGCCGGCGTCCGCGTCCGTGGCTTCGGCGTGGAGCGGGCCTCCCTGGAGGACGCATTCGTGGCACTCACGGGGGAGGGGTTCGATGTCGCAGGCTGAGGCGCTCCGCGCACCGCGGCCGCTGTGGACCTTCGGGCTCCTGCGCAGCGAGCTGCACATCACCTTCCGCCGCTGGCGCACGCTCGCGCTGCTGGCCGTGCTGGCGGCCGTGCCGATCCTGGTGGGCATCGCGGTCAAGATCGAGACCGGCGGCGGCTCGACCGCCGGCGGCCGCCCCGGCAACGGCGGAGGACCGGCGTTCATCTCCCAGATCACCAACAACGGCCTGTTCCTGGTCTTCACCGCACTGGCCGCGACGCTGCCGTTCTTCCTGCCGATGGCGATCGGCGTCGTGGCGGGGGACGCGATCGCGGGCGAGGCGAACGCGGGCACCCTGCGCTATCTGCTGGTCGCCCCCGCGGGCCGTACCCGCCTGCTGCTCACCAAGTACGCCACGGTGATGACCTTCTGCCTGGTGGCCACCCTGGTCGTCGCGGTCTCGGCGCTGACCGTCGGGGCCATCCTGTTCCCGCTCGGCGATCTCACGACGATCTCCGGCACCCGGATCAGCTTCGCCGAGGGGCTGGGCCGCGCCCTGCTGATCGCCCTGGTCGTCGCCGTGTCCCTGGTGGGCGTCGCGGCCCTGGGCCTGTTCGTCTCGACGCTCACCAGCAGCGGCATCGCCGCGATGGCGACCACGGTCGGACTGCTGATCACCGTCCAGATCCTCGACCAGATCCCCCAACTGCACAGCATCCAGCCGTACTTCTTCTCCCACTACTGGCTGTCCTTCGCCGACCTGATGCGCGAGCCGGTCTACTGGGACGACCTGACGAAGAACCTCGGCCTCCAGGCGCTGTACGCGGCGGTGTTCGGCTCGGCGGCATGGGCACGGTTCACGGCGAAGGACATCACGGCCTGAGGCCCGGGCCCGGGATGCGGGACGCGGGGCGCGGGGCGCGGGACTCCAGGCTCCTGGGGCCCCGCTCCGGCCGCCGGTCACCGGCGGTGTCCGGCCGCTCCGGTGAGCCGGGCCAGGGGCTCCGTCTCGCGCGGCGGCCGGCCGCCCAGGTCGCCCAGGCGCCAGTCGGGCACCCAGGGCACCCGGTACACGTCGATGATCGACTCGATCAGCCGGACCTGCTTGTCGAGCGGCTTCGGCAGCCGCCCCGGCGCGTCCGCGACGAGCACGACGCCGTCGAGGTCGAGTCCGGGCGGGGCCTCCCCGAGCCGGAACACCTCCAGGGCGCGCAGCAGGGCCGCGAGACCCGACGCGTGCGTCCGCGCCACGAGCAGCACCGACGCCGGGTCTCCGGGCTCCGGCCAGCCCCGGCCGCAGTCATGACCGCCGTAGACCACGGCGAGCGTGGTGACGCCGGCGCCGCCGTGGGTGCCGACCCAGGAGTAGCGCCGGGCGGTGGCATGGGCGTGGGCGGCCTCCCGCGGCCCCGGTCCAGGCACGGCGACCGGGCCGCGGAGCCATATCTCCGGTCCCTGCTGCACACCCGTCCGCATGCCCGCTCTCCTCCCTCGTCACGCCTCCTGATCCTCAGGACGCCGGTACGGTCACCTGAGGGCGCCCGCAGCACCTGGGACGATGCTGTGACGCCACGGTGACGTGAGAACCGGGAGCGACCGGAGAGACTCGACAGTACGTGCACAACCGGATCTTGACGCCGGGGGAGCGGAAGTCCGACGGCGGGAGGGAGCACCATGGAAGCCGGACGCGCCGTCCATGGACTCCCCGACGCATCCGAGTGAGGGAAGCGATGTCTCGACTCAGCCGCGACAAGAAGCGGGAACAGAACCAGGTCGCGGGCTCGTCGGCCCTGGCGGCGGCACCGATCGACGTCCGTGTCTCCGCGGCGGGACCGGTCGGCGCCTGGGTGGGCGGGGTGCCGGTCGGCGCGGCCGCCGGCGAGGAGATCCAGCAGGCCGTCCTGAACCACCTCACCCGCATCGCCCTCGCGACCGGCCGCCCGGTCCGGGCCACGGTCCACGACGAGCGGATCGGCTACGTCCTCCACCTCCAGGTCGGGACCGACGGAGCCAGCGACTTCACGGGGGAGCCCGCCCGGATGGCGCCCGCGGACGAGTCGGCGGAGGCGGCCCAGGTGCTTCCGCCCCCGCCGCCCGTGCCGTCGCCGCCTCCCGCGCCGTCACCGTCACCGGCCCCGTCGCCGCCCGCTCCGTCCTCCCGTTCCCCCTTCCCGGCTCCGTCCCCGCTGCCGCCCGGGCCGCCCGCGCCGCCCGCCGAGCAGGAGGCACCCGCGGCCGCCGAGGAGCCGCGGCGGCCCGCGCCCGAGCAGCAGCCCGGGCGCGACAAGCCGACGCACGTGCTGCGGGCGGCCGCGGAGCCTCGGCGGGAGACCGCGCCGACCTTCCCGCTGCGGGCGGTGTCGGAGCCGCAGCCGCTGGGCGAGAACGTGCCGACGTTCCCCCTGCGGGCCGTCCCGGAGCCGCAGGACGGGACGGACGGTGCCGTACCGACGTTCGCGCTGCGCGCGGTGCTCGAGCCGGAGCCGGCCGAGGACCGGGCCCCCGGCACGGTCGCGGCACCGAGGGGCGCGTTCGGCCCGCCCCCGCCGATGGACGCGGTGCCGCAGCGGCGCTCCGAACCCGAGGACGCCCCCGCGCCGCGCCCGGAGCCCGCGCCCGCCCGGCCGTCGACCTCCCTCACCACCATGCCGCCGGTCCTGGACCCGGCCGCCGACCCCGACCCCAGGCCCACCCCGGCCCGCGGCTTCGACGCCGTGGCCGAGGCCGTGCTCGGCGACGAACCGCCGGCCACCACCGGCTTCCTCGTCGAGCCGATGGCGCAGATCAACGAGGCCGTGAAGGCGGGCCGGATAGAGACGGCGGCGGGACTGGCCGAGGGCGCGGTCGGCGAGGCGTCGGCGGCGCTCGGACCGGAGCACGACGAGGTGCTGCGGCTGCGTGAACTGACCGCGTACATCGCCTACCTGGCGGGCGACCCGGTCCGCTCCTTCCTGCTCTCGCTGGACCTCGCCCGGATCCGCCGGCGCACCGGCGACGCGGAGGCCGCCTACGGCAACGTCCAGAGCGCGGCCTCCGCCTGGCGCGCCGTGCGCGACCCGCGGCAGGGCCTCGACCTGGGCCGCGATCTGATCGGCCTGTGGACCGAGCTCACCGCCGAGGACGGTCCGGCCGCCGACGACATCGAGCAGCTGGAGTCGGCCCGCGCGCGCATGGGCCGGCTCACGGAACGCATCCGCAAGTCGGCCCGGTAGCGGGCTGGTTGCCGTCCTAGGAGGACAGCTCCCACACCGCGTGCGCGACGGCGTCGCTGTTGCGGTCGAGCGCGGTGTCGTCGATGTTGGACGAGGTGTCGCAGGAGCGGTGGTAGCAGGGGTCGAAGGCCTTGCCCGACGTTCCGCCCCACTTGCCGGCCTGTGCCGCCGTCTTGATGTAGTCGGCGCCGCTGAACAGGCCGCCGACGGGGATGCCGGCGTTCTTGAACGGTGCGTGGTCGGAGCGGCCGTCACCCTCGGTCTCGGGCTCGGTGGCGATGTTCAGGCCGGTGAAGTAGTCCTTGAACGTCTTCTCGATCGCCGGGTCGTCGTCGTAGACGAAGTAGCCGGGGTTGGGCGAGGCGATCATGTCGAAGTTCAGATAGCCGCTGATCTTCGAACGGTTCGCGCCGGAGAGGCCGTTCACGTAGGTGCGGGAGCCGACCATGCCCAGCTCCTCCGCGCCCCACCAGGCGAACCGCAGATGCCTGGCGGGCTTGTACCCGGCCCGGGAGACCGCGAGCGCGGTCTCCAGAACGGCGGCCGAGCCGGAGCCGTTGTCGTTGATGCCGGGCCCGGCGCCGACGCTGTCCAGGTGGGACCCGGCCATCACGACCTGGTCGGTGTCCCCGCCCGGCCAGTCGGCTATCAGGTTGTAGCCGGTGCTTCCCGAGGACCTGAAGGACTGGACGGTCGTGGTGAACCCGGCCGCGTCCAGCTTGCCCTTCACATAGTCGAGGGATGCCCGGTAACCGGCCCTGCCGTGCGCGCGGTTGCCGCCGTTGGCGGTGGCGATGGACTGGAGCCGGGCGAGGTGCGCCTTGACGTTGGCCACGGGGATGTCGGGCGCGGCGACCGCCGGCGCGGGGGCTGCGCCGGCCGTCGAACCAGTGGTCAGGAGCATGACAGTCGAGACGGCGGCCGCGACCACACCGGTGGCAGCCGTGCGCCCGGAAACGGAGAACTTCATGTGGGGGGCTCCGATTTCCTTGGGAATCACGGGGATTCCGCAATGAATGGGGTCCCAGGATGGTGAACTCTTTACTAACCATGAGTCAAGAGCGGTATCAGGACAGCCCGTTCACATAGCGGACGCCGGGGAGCGCGGCCCGCGCCGTCCCCGCCGCCCTCGTCGTCTTCGCTCCCGGCCCGTCGCCTAGGCGACGCAGAATTCGTTCCCCTCCGGATCGGCCATCACGACCCACTCCCCGGCCGGCTCCTTCACCTGCCGCAGCACGCTCGCCCCGAGCCCCTCCAGCCGTTCGACCTCGCCGTCCCGTCGCCCCTCGCCGGGGTGCAGATCGAGATGGAGCCGGTTCTTGACGCTCTTCGGCTCCGGCACCCGCTGGAACAGCAGCCGCCGCCCGAGCCCGGTCCCCTTCTCCGTGTCGTACGGGTCGTCCGGATGCCGTACGGCGATCAGGTCCCGGAAGGCCCGGCGCCCGTGGAAGTCCACGGTGGCCGCCTCCGGCAGCGCCCCCAGCTCCAGCAGCCGCTCGATGAAAGCGGCGTTGTCCTCCACCGCGTACCCGAGCGCGGCGGCCCAGAAGTCGGCCTGCGCGTGCGGGTCGGCGGCGTCGATGACGAGTTTCCAGTGCACGGGGGTCTGTGTCATGCCCCCACTATCCAGGGCCGGTGCACATCCCACAGCCCGTCCGGAGTTCGCGGACGGGGCCGTCCAGGCGAACGGGGGTCAGGGGCAGAGCCCCCGTCACACGTCCACTGCGGCAGCCGGCGCCTCGGCCCGCGCCGCCACCTCACGCACCCCGCCGGCGGCCCTGCGCCCGGCGCGCCACGCGTCGAACGTCAGCAGGCACAGCGCCACCCACACCAGCGCGAACCCGGCCCACCGTTCCACCGGCATCGCCTCGTGGAAGTAGAGGATCCCGAGCAGGAACTGGAACATCGGCGCCAGGTACTGCAGCAGCCCGAGCGTCGACAGCGGCACCCGGATCGCCGCCGCCCCGAAGCAGACCAGAGGCAGCGCGGTGACCACGCCGGTCGCCGCGAGCAGCGCCCCGTGCCCCGCCCCTTCGGCCGCGAACGTCGACCGGCCCTGGGCGGACAGCCACAGCAGGTAACCGGCCGCGGGCACGAACTGGATCGCGGTCTCGGCGGCCAGCGACTCCATCCCGCCGAGCGCGACCTTCTTCTTCACCAGGCCGTACGTGGCGAAGGAGAAGGCGAGCGTGAGCGAGATCCACGGCAGCCGGCCGTACCCCACCGTGAGCACGACCACGGCGGCGAAGCCGGTCGCGACCGCCGCCCACTGTGCGGGCCGCAGCCGTTCCTTCAGCAGCAGTACGCCCATGGCGATGGTGACCAGTGGATTGATGAAGTACCCGAGCGAGGCCTCGACCACGTGCCCGCTGTTCACGGACCAGATGTAGACGCCCCAGTTGACGGTGATGACGGCCGCGGCGACGGTGACGAGCCCCAGCTTGCGCGGCCGGCGCAGCAGCTCGCCGGCCCAGGCCCAGCGCCGTGTCACCGCGAGTGCGACGGCCACGAAGGCGAGGGACCAGACCATCCGGTGGGCCAGGATCTCCACCGCGCCGGCGGGCTTCAGCAACGGCCAGAACAGGGGGACGAGACCCCACATGCCGTAGGCGGCGATGCCGTTCAGCAGTCCTGTGCGCCGCTCGCCACCCGACTTTCCGCCCACGGGCCCCTCCTCGCCTCGTCGCACACGCGTGCCAGGCAGAAGGTAGCGCCCGCCACCCCCGCCTGTCATGCCCGTATCGCCATACGGTCATGACAGGCGGGGGTGCCGGGTCCGCCGGGCCGCCGAGGGGGGCCCGGCGCCGGCCCGTCAGCCCTTGACCGCCGCGGCGATCGCGTCGGCGAGCGGTGTGGTCGGACGGCCCGCCAGCCGGGACAGGTCTCCGGTGGAGACCACCAGCTCGCCCTTCTCGATGGAGGCGTCCACGCCCGCGAGGATCGCGGCGAGCGGGCCGGGCAGCCCGGCGCCGGTCAGGATGCCGGCATAGGTGTCGACCGGGACGGGGGTGTAGCCGATCTCCTTGCCGGTCTGCCGGCTCAGCTCGGCCGCGTACTCGGCGAAGCCCCAGGCCTCGTCGCCGCCCAGCTCGTACGTCTTGTTCTCGTGGCCCTCGCCGGTCAGGACCGCGACGGCGGCGGCCGCGTAGTCGGCGCGCGAGGCGGAGGAGATGCGGCCCTCGCCGGCCGCCTGGACGACGGCGCCGTGCTCCAGCACCGGGGCCAGGTTCTCGGTGTAGTTCTCGTGGTACCAGCCGTTGCGCAGCAGCGTGTACGGCAGGCCGGAGGCGAGGAGGGCCTCCTCCGTCCCGCGGTGGTCGTCGGCGAGCGCGGCCGTCAGGCTGCCCGGGGCGCTGGTGTAGGCGAGCAGTGCGACGCCGGCGGCCTTCGCGGCGTCGATGACCACCTTGTGCTGGCCGACGCGGCCCTTGTCGAACTCGTTGCCGGAGATGAGCAGCACCCTGTCCCCGGCCGCGAAGACGCTGCCGAAGGTCTCGGGGGTGTTGTAGTCGGCGCGCGCGAGCTTCACCCCGCGCGCGGCGAGGTCGGCGGCCTTGGCCTCGTCCCGTACGACCGCGGTGATCCGGTCCGCCGGGACCTTCTCCAGCAGCTGTTCCACGACGTGACGGCCGAGGTGTCCGGTGGCTCCGGTGACGACGATGCTCATGATGCAGAACTCCTTGTGGGGTGCGGATGGCACTTACCCTAGGAGCTGCGCTAACTATTGGAAAGTACCCACTTTGAAGTAAGGTACTGCCATGACAGTAAGTGGAACCGGCGCCGTCGTCGAGGCGATGTGCCCCTATCGCCTCGTCCTCGAACACGTCACCAGCCGCTGGGGCGTCCTGGTCCTGATCGAGCTCCTCGACCGCCCCTACCGCTTCAGCGAACTGCGCCGGGCCGTCAGCGGCTACGGCCGCGGTGTCAGCGAGAAGATGCTCACCCAGACCCTCCAGACGCTGGAGCGTGACGGCCTGGTCCACCGCGACGCCCGGCCCGTGATCCCGCCCAGGGTCGACTACTCCCTGACCGGCCTGGGCCGGGAGGCGGCGGAGCAGGTGCGGGGGCTGGCGCTGTGGACCGAGAAGCGGATGGAGGCGGTGCAGGAGGCGCGGGAGGCGTACGACACCCGCCGTGCCGCCGAGGCCTCCTGATCCCGCGCCGTCAGCCGGTGACGGTCCAGGTGTCGCCGCCGGCGAGGAGGGTGGCGAGGTCGCCCTTGCCGTGTTGTGCGACGGCCAGGTCGAGCTGGTCGGCCATCTGGGTGTCGTAGACGGGCCGTTCCACGGACCTGAGGACGCCGATGGGGGTGTGGTGCAGGGTGTCGGGGTCGGCGAGGCGGGAGAGGGCGAAGGCGGTGGTGGGGGAGGCGGCGTGGGCGTCGTGGACCAGGACGTCGGCCTCGTTGGCGGGGGTGACGGTGACGACCTTCAGGTCGCCGGTGGCCGGGTCGCGGACCACGCCGCGGGCGTGGTCGGGGCCGAAGCGGATGGGCTGGCCGTGTTCGAGGCGGATGAGTGCCTCCTGGGCCTGCCGGCTGTCCTTGAGGGCGTCGAAGGCGCCGTCGTTGAAGATGTTGCAGTTCTGGTAGATCTCGATCAGGGCGGTGCCGGGGTGGGCGGCGGCCTGGCGCAGTACCGAGGTGAGGTGCTTGCGGTCGGAGTCGAGGGTGCGGGCGACGAAGGAGGCCTCCGCGCCCAGCGCGAGGGAGACCGGGTTGAAGGGGGCGTCCAGGGAGCCCATCGGC
>NZ_JBIWOE010000018.1:161831-189194 GCF_044767585.1 Streptomyces sp. NPDC101225 | reverse complement strand
TCCTATGAAGTCACGGACGCCCGACCGGCCACGCGCCAAGTGACACCGCCCGGCAGGCCGACGATTCCCCAGAAGGACAGCCGAAGCGTCAGTCAGTCGGAGAGTCAGACCCCCGAGCGGTGCCATGGTCAATCCTCACTGTCAGTCGGGCAGCAGGCTGCCCCTCCTCGACAGGAGGAACCTCTTGAACGCCGCCACCGGGGGTGTGTCCGGGCGGCCGTCCAGCCAGGCGACCCCGATCTCGCGGACCGCCCGCCGGCCGGTGATCGTCAGTTCCACGACTCCCGGGCGGGGAACGGTCGGTGGCGGCAGGAGCGCGACGCCGAGACCCGCGGCCACCAGGCCCCGCAGCGTCTCCGCCTCCTCTCCCTCGAAGGCGATCCTGGGCCGGAAGCCGGCCTCCAGGCAGAGCTGGTCGGTGATGCGGCGCAGGCCGTAGCCGGGTTCGAGCGTCACGAAGGTCTCCTCGGACGCCTCCGCCAGGCGGATGCGGCGGCGGGCGGCGAGCGGGTGGCCGACGGGGACGACCAGACGGAGCTTCTGCTCGTCGAGACGGCGGGCGACGAGGCCGGGGGCCTCCGGGACCGGCGAGGTCAGGCAGAGGTCCAGCTCGCCCGCCCGCAGCTTCTCCAGCATCGCCTCGCCGTAGTTCTGGACCAGGCTGAAGCGGACGCGCGGATGGTCGACCCGGAAGGCCTGGAGCAGGCCGGGAACCGTCTCCGCCCCCATCGTGTGCAGGAAGCCGAAGGCGACCTTGCCGGTGGTGGCGTCGGCGTCCGCACGGACCTCGTCGGCGGCCCGCTCGATCTCGGCGAGCGCCCGTTCGACGGAGGCCAGGAAGGTGCGGCCGGCCGGGGTGAGGGAGACGGTGCGGCCGCGCCGGGCGAACAGGTCGACGCCCAGGTCCTGTTCGAGGCGGACCATGGCCCGCGACAGGGTCGACTGCGGCACCTGGAGTTCCTGCGCGGCCCGGGTGACGTGCTCGGTGCGGGCGACTCCCGCGAAGTGCGCGAGACGGGGAGCCAGCAGCATCACCATGTCTTCTGTGTCACTGGACGGTGACATGCGAGGCCGTGAACTGTGTTGATGCGCCATGGGAACGATTATGACGATTCCGTGCATTGGACGGATGAACGGGGGCGTCCGTAGCGTCGAAGCATGACTCCCGCCGATACCGGGGCGTCCACCGTCGTGGGCGCCGCGCTCCCCGCCCCTGCCACCGAGACCCGTCTGACCCCGAGCGGCCCCGGTTACCGCCGGATGAGCCTCGCCCTGTTCCTCGCGGGCGTCGCGACCTTCGCCCTGCTCTACTCCACACAGGCCCTGCTGCCGCTGATCTCCGGCGAGTTCGGGGTGGCGGCGAGCTCGGCGAGCTGGACGGTGGCCGGCGCGACCGGCGGGCTGGCGCTGTTCGTGCTGCCGATGAGCGCGCTCTCGGAGCGGTTCGGCCGCCGCACGGTGATGACGGGCTCGCTGGCGGTCGCGGTGACGGTGGGGCTCCTGGTCCCCTTCGCGCCCTCGCTGACCACGCTGGTGGCGCTGCGGGCCGTGCAGGGTGCGGCGCTGGCCGGGCTGTCGGCCTCCGCGACCGCGTACCTGGCGGAGGAGGTCCGGCCCAAGGCGCTGGTCACGGCGATCGGGCTGTTCGTCGCGGGCAACAGCGTCGGCGGGATGAGCGGCCGTGTCATCACCGGATGGGTCGCGCAGGAGTGGGGCTGGCGCGTCGCGGTGGGCGTGATCGGCGTGATCGCGGTCGCCTGCGCGGTGGCCTTCCGGCTGCTGCTGCCCGCTCCCCGGCACTTCAGCGCCGGCTCGCTGCGGCCGCGGGTCCTGGCCCGCACGGTGCGCGACCACGTCACCGACCCGCTGCTGCGCCGCCTGTACGCGATCGGCGCACTGTTCATGACGGTCTTCGGCGGCGTCTACACGGTGATCGGCTACCGCCTGACCGAGGCGCCCTTCTCGCTGCCGCAGGGCGTCATCGGGTCGATCTTCCTGGTGTACCTGGTGGGCACGGTCTCCGCCTCGGCCGCGGGCCGGCTGGTCGGGCGGCTGGGCCGCCGCGGCGCCCTGTACCTGGCGGGCGGCACGACGGCGGCGGGCCTGCTGCTGGCCCTGGTCGGCTCCCTCGTCCCGGTCCTGCTGGGCCTGGTGCTGATCACCGCCGGGTTCTTCGCGGGCCACGCGGTCGCGTCGTCGGCGGTCAGCAGGACCGCGGCGCACGGGCGCGCGCAGGCCGCGGCGCTCTACCAGTCCGCGTACTACATCGGCTCCAGCGCCGGCAGCACGGTCGGCGCGGTGGCCTTCCACGCCACGGGCTGGTCCGGCACGGTCGGGGTCGGCCTGCTGGCCGTGCTGGGCGTCGTGACGATCACGGTCTTCGGCTCGCGCGCGGCGCGCCTCGCCGCCCGCCGGCGGCCGGCCACCGCCTGACCACTGCCTCACCCCTGCCCGACCTGCGGCTTCTCCCACTCGGGACGCCATTGTCAGTGCCCTGCGGTAGCTTCCAAGGTGCTGGGCGCAAAGGCGCGCGACAGAAACTCCACAGGGGTGGGTGGACGATGAGTGACGGCACGGGGACGACGACGGCGGACCTCGACATGAGGCTGGAGAAGCACCGGGTCGAGCTGACCGGCTACTGCTACCGCATGCTCGGTTCCTCCTTCGAGGCCGAGGACGCGGTGCAGGACACCATGGTCCGCGCCTGGCGGAGCTACGAGAAGTTCGAGGGCCGCTCCAGCCTGCGCTCCTGGCTGTACCGCATCGCGACGAACGTCTGCCTGGACATGCTGACCGCGGGCAACAAGCGCGCCCGTCCGATGGACCTCAGCGAGTCGACGCCCCTCGCCCAGGCCGCCCTCTCCCCCCGCCCGGACCACACCTGGCTCGAGCCGATGCCGGACAACCGCGTCCTGCCCACCACCGACGACCCGGCGGAGGCGGCCGTGGCCAAGGAGTCCGTGCGGCTCGCCTTCATGGCCGCGCTCCAGCAACTGCCGTCGAAGCAGCGCGCGGTGCTCATCCTGCGCGAGGTGCTGGCGTGGAGGGCGAGTGAGGTCGCCGAGCTGCTCGACACGTCGGTCGCGTCGGTCAACAGCGCGCTCCAGCGGGCCCGTGCGACGCTCGCCGAGCGGGACGAGAAGGCGGCGCACGCGGCCGTCTCGGACCCGCTGGACGAGGACCAGCAAAAGCTCCTCGACCGCTACGTCGCGGCCTTCGAGGGGTACGACATGACGGCGCTGACGACCCTGCTGCACGAGGACGCCGTGATGACGATGCCGCCGTTCGACCTGTGGCTGACCGGCCACGACGACATCACGGGCTTCATGACGACGCTGGGCGCGGCCTGCGAGGGCTCCCGCCTGGTACCGGTGCAGGTCAACGGCCTGCCGGGATTCGCCCAGTACAAGCCGGACCCGGAGCAGGGCGGCCACACCCCGTGGGCGGTGCAGGTCCTGGAGATCTCAGACGGCCGGCTCACCGGGTTCCACTTCTTCCTGGACACCAAGCGGTGGTTCCCGCTGTTCGGCCTGCCCCTCCACCTCGAAGCGGAGCCCGACCAGATTCAGCAGGGCGTGTAGGGAGGGGGTGGGGTCCCGCAGCCGGATCCGGCCCCCGGCCCGGCGGGCGGACAGCTGCAGCCGGGCGAGCAGGTCGACGGCGCCGAGCCCCGGGGGTCCCAGGGCCGCGACGTCGACCACGACGACACCGGTGCCGGCGGCCTCCAGCAGATCGCGCACGTCGTCGCACAGCCCCCTCACCTCGTCACGGGTGACGGGGCCGGGCAGGACGAGTACGGCGGGTGTCACGGCATCCACGATCTGTAGACCCGCCCGACCCCCGGAACTCATCGGGTCGCGCCCTCCTGCCGGCGCGACGGACCGTCTCCCGCACGGCCGTGTCCGCCGACCGGGATCACATTGACCTGCCGCCCTGCCGCCCCGGAGGGTTGGCTGTATGCCCCACACATCGGCACCGCCCTGGCCACCTGACGGCTTCCTCTCCTCCGAGGGGGCGCCGTGCAGGGGGTGTTGACGGGTTTCGCGGTCATCGCGGTCGTCATCGCGGTCGGGTACGTCATCGGCCGCCGGGGTCATCTCGGCGAGCACGGGCGCGAGGTGCTGACCAAGCTGGCCTTCCACGTGGCCTCCCCGGCGCTGCTCTTCACGACCCTCGCGAAGGCCGACCTGTCGGTGATCTTCTCCAGCCGGCTGCTGGTGACCGCGATGAGCACGGCGGCCGCGGCCGGCGTCTTCGTCGCGGTCGGTGCCGTGCGCGGCTGGGGCGTGGGCCGCACCACGATCGGCGCGCTGTGCTCCAGCTACGTCAACTCCGGCAACCTCGGCATCCCGATCGCCGTGTACGTGCTGGGCGACGCCTCCCTGGTGGCGCCGGTGCTGCTGTTCCAGATCATCGCGGTCACCCCGATCGCGCTGACGATCCTCGACCTGTCCGGCAAGGGCGAGAAGGGCCCGCTGTGGATGCGGCTGCTCACGCCGCTGCGCAACCCGATCGCGGTCTGCTCGCTGGCCGGCGTCGCGGTCGCCGCCGCGGGCGTCCGCGTCCCGGACCCGGTCATGGACCCCCTGACCCTGATCGCCAACATGTCCGTCCCGGCGGTCCTGCTGGCCTTCGGCATCTCCCTGTGCGGCAGCACGATGCCGGGCCGCGGCGCCGACCGGGGCCCGGTGTTCCTGTCGGTGGCCCTGAAGGCGGTGGGCCAGCCGGTGCTGGCCTGGGCCCTCGCGACGGCCGTCTTCGGCCTGCACGGCTCGCGGCTCCTGGACGTGGTGGTGACGTCGGCGCTGCCGGCGGCACAGAACCTGTACACGTACGCGAGCCGCTACCGGGTGGCGGAGGGCCTGGCCCGGGACTCGATCCTGCTGTCGACGATGCTGTCGGTGCCCGTGCTCGTGGTGGTGGCCGCCCTGCTCGGCTGAGCCCGCGCGCAGCGCAAGGGGCCGCTCCCGGGAGAGCGGCCCCTGTGGCGTGCCCGAGCCGTCAGGCGATGCGCTCCAGCACGACGGGCGACGCCGTGAACTCCGTCCCCGCGGCGCCGATGTCGTACGAGCCCTCCAGGGCCTGCAGGGCGTACTCGAAGCGCTCGGGGGTGTCGGTGTGCAGGGTGAGCAGGGGCTGGCCCGCACGCACCGTGGCGCCCGGCTTGGCGTGCAGCTCGATGCCCGCCGCCGCCTGCACCGGGTCCTCCTTGCGGGCGCGGCCCGCGCCCAGACGCCAGGCCGCGACGCCGACGCCGTAGGCGTCGAGACGGGTCAGGACGCCCGCCGACGGGGTCGTGACGACGTGCTGCTCGCGGGAGGTGGGCAGCGCCGCGTCCGGGTCACCGCCCTGAGCCGTGATCATGCGGCGCCAGACGTCCATCGCGGAGCCGTCGGCGAGCGCCTTCGCCGGGTCGGCGTCCCGCACCCCGGCCGCGTCCAGCATCTCGTGGGCGAGGGCCAGGGTCAGCTCCACCACGTCCGAGGGGCCGCCGCCCGCCAGGACCTCCAGCGACTCACGGACCTCCAGGGCGTTGCCCGCGGTCAGGCCCAGCGGGGTCGCCATGTCCGTGAGCAGCGCGACCGTCCGCACGCCGTGGTCGGTGCCCAGGCCCACCATGGTGGACGCCAGCTCCCGAGCGTCCTCGACGGTCTTCATGAAGGCGCCGCTGCCCACCTTCACGTCGAGGACCAGGGAGCCGGTGCCCTCCGCGATCTTCTTCGACATGATGGAGGAGGCGATCAGGGGGATCGCCTCGACCGTGCCGGTGACGTCCCGCAGCGCGTAGAGCTTCTTGTCGGCGGGGGCCAGTCCGTCGCCCGCCGCGCAGATCACCGCGCCGGTGGTGTCGAGGACGTGCAGCATCTCCTCGTTGGAGAGCAGGGCGCGCCAGCCCGGGATCGACTCCAGCTTGTCGAGGGTGCCGCCGGTGTGGCCGAGGCCGCGGCCCGACAGCTGCGGCACGGCCGCGCCGCAGGCCGCCACCAGGGGCGCCAGCGGAAGCGTGATCTTGTCGCCGACGCCGCCCGTCGAGTGCTTGTCGGCCGTCGGTCGGGACAGCGACGAGAAGTCCATGCGCTCCCCGGAGGCGATCATCGCGGCCGTCCAGCGGGCGATCTCCCGGCGGTTCATGCCGTTGAGCAGGATGGCCATCGCGAGGGCGGACATCTGCTCGTCGGCGACCTCCCCGCGGGTGTACGCGTCGATGACCCAGTCGATCTGCTCGTCGCTGAGTTCGGCGCGGTCCCGCTTGGTGCGGATGACCGAGATGACGTCCATGGCCATGACGTGCGTTCCTTCCGGGGTTTCTGGAAGCGTGCGGCCCCTCCGCCGAAGCCGGAGGGGCCGCACGGGAGTTACTGGCTGAGATGGCCCGGGCCGAAGGCCTGGGGCAGCATCTCCGAGAGGGGGAGGATGCCCGCCGGGGTCTCCACCAGGAGGTCCGGCCCCCCGAACTCGTGGAGGAGCTGGCGGCAGCGGCCGCACGGCACCAGGATCCGGCCCTGCCCGTCCACGCACGTGAAGTGCGTCAGCCGGCCGCCGCCGGTCCGCTGCAGCTGTGAGACCAGCCCGCACTCGGCGCACAGGCTGATGCCGTAGGAGGCGTTCTCCACGTTGCAGCCGGAGACCGTGCGGCCGTCGTCGACCAGGGCGGCGACCCCGACGGGATAGCCCGAGTAGGGGGCGTACGCGTGCGTCATGGCCTCGCGGGCCTCGGCGCGCAGCGCCTCCCAGTCGACGTCGGCCTGCGAGGTCACTTGCCCTGGCCCTTCCGGTAGCGCATGCCGTCCGCCTTCGGCATCCGCAGGCGCTGCGCGGACAGCGACAGCACCAGCAGCGTGACGACGTACGGCGTGGCACCCACGAAGTCGCTCGGGACCTCGTCGGTGAACAGGTACCAGGCCAGGACCAGCGCGGCCGTGATGAGGCTGATGCCGCCCTGCCAGTGCGCCTTCTTGTACATCTTCCAGCCGGCCAGGCCCGCCAGGAGCACCACCAGCAGGAGCAGCAGGGCGTGGACGGTCTCGCCGCCGTTGCGCAGCTGGAGCGCGTCGGAGTAGCCGAACAGGCCCGCGCCCATGGCGAGTCCGCCCGGCCGCCAGTTGCCGAAGATCATGGCCGCCAGACCGATGTAGCCGCGCCCGCCGGTCTGGCCCTCGAGGTAGGTGTGCGAGGTGACCAGTGCGAGGAAGGCACCACCGAGGCCGGCGAGGCCGCCGGAGACGGCCACGGCCAGGTACTTGTAGCGGTAGACGTTGACGCCGAGCGACTCCGCGGCGATCGGGTTCTCGCCGCAGGAGCGCAGCCGCAGACCGAACGGGGTGCGCCACAGCGCCCACCAGCTGCCGACGAAGAGCAGCATGGCCAGGATCGTCACCACGGACAGGTCGGTGACCAGGCCGCCGAGAATGCCCGCGAGGTCGGAGATCACGAACCAGTGGTGCTTCTCGACGGAGTGCAGGGCGTCCGAGAGGCCGGGGATGTCGAAGCGGGGCAGCGAGTCGACCGGCGGCGACTGCTTGGGGTTGCCGCCCTTGTCGGCCGCCTTGCCCTCGGAGAAGAAGAGCTTGGCGAGGTACTGGGTGGCGCCCAGCGCGAGCAGGTTGACCGCGACACCGGAGACGATGTGGTCGACGCCGAAGGTGACGGTGGCGACGGCGTGCACCAGGCCGCCGAGGACACCGAAGCCGATGCCGCACAGCAGACCGAGCCAGGGGCTGGACTGCCAGCCGATCCAGCCGGCGCCGAAGGTGCCGAGGATCATCATGCCCTCGAGGCCGATGTTGACCACGCCGGACCGCTCGGACCACAGACCGGCGAGACCGGCGAGGCCGATCGGCACGGCGAGGCTCAGCGCCGCGGAGACCTGTCCTTCGGAGGTGAGCTGCTCGGCACCGGTGATGATGCGGACCACGGCCACCAGGACCAGGCCCACCGCGAGGATGGTGAGGATACGGCCGAGCTGCCGGCCCGAGCCCGTGCGGTCGGTGTCCGCCTTGGGCGCCGCGGGCGGCGGCGTGTCGGTCATCGTGGCAGTCATCACGCCACCTCCTGCTTCTCGGTCGGGGCGGCGGCCTGGGCGGCGAGCTCGGCGCCGACCCGCTGCTGCTGGCGCTTGAGGCCGTAGCGGCGTACGACCTCGTAGGCGATGACGACGCACAGGACGATGACGCCCTGGATGACGCCGAGGATCTCCTTGTCGTATCCCTGGAACTCCAGGTGGTTGGTGGTGCGCTCCAGGAAGCCCCACAGCAGGGCGCCGAGGGCGATGCCCACGGGGTTGTTGCGGCCCAGCAGCGCGATGGCGATGCCGGTGAAGCCGATGCCCGACGGGAAGTCGTTGCTGAACTGGTGGCTGTCGTTGAGCAGGGTCGGCATGCCGATCAGACCGGCCACCGCACCCGAGATGATCATGCTGGTGGCGACCATCTTCTTCACCGACACACCGCTCGCGGAGGCCGCGCTCTCGGACTGCCCGACCGTGCGCAGGTCGAAGCCGAAGCGGGTGCGGCCGAGGACGAACCAGTAGGCGACGCCGACGAGCGCGGCGAGGACGATGAAGCCCCACAGCTCGCCGGAGGCGCCGGTGTCGAAGCTGAAGAAGTACGAGCTCTTGGGCAGCGGCTTGGTGGAGACGACCGTGCCGCCGCTCTGCAGCTCGGCGAGCTTCCCCGGCTGGAGGAGGTAGGCGATGATCGCGGTGGCGATCGAGTTCAGCATGATGGTCGAGATGACCTCGCTGACCCCTCGCGTCACCTTCAGCACGCCCGCGATGGCGGCCCACAGGGCGCCGGTGGCCATGGCGGTCAGGATGATCAGCGGGATGGAGATCCAGCCGGGCAGGGTCAGCGCCCCGCCGAGGACCGCGGCGAAGAACGCGGCGATCCGGTACTGGCCGTCGACGCCGATGTTGAACAGGTTCATCCGGAAACCGATGGCCACCGCGACACCCGCCAGGTAGTACGTCGTCGCCTTGTTCAGGATGTAGACCTGGCTGTCGCTCGCGGAACCGTAGGTCACCATGTCGCTGAACGCGTCGCCCGGGTTCTTGCCGGTGGCGAGGATGACCAGGGTGGTGACGACGATCGCGGCGACGATCGCGAGCAGCGGCGCCGCGATGCCGAGGAGCAGCCGCTCCCTGTCGATGCGTTGGGTCAGCTTTTTCATCGGTCGTCGTCCTCTGCGTGCTCCAGGTGGCCGGAGGCCGCACCCGTCATGGCGGAGCCCAGCTCCTCGGGGGTGATCGTGGCGGGATCGGCGTCGGCGACCAGACGGCCGCGGTACATCACCCGCAGGGTGTCGGAGAGCCCGATGAGCTCGTCCAGGTCGGCGGAGATCAGCAGCACGGCCAGGCCCTCGCGGCGGGCCTCGCGGATGTGGTCCCAGATCGCGGCCTGCGCGCCGACGTCCACGCCGCGGGTGGGGTGGGCGGCGATGAGCAGCCTCGGCGCGTGGCTCATCTCGCGGCCGACGATCAGCTTCTGCTGGTTGCCGCCGGACAGGGAGCCCGCGGTCACCTCGATGCCCGGCGTACGGACGTCGTAGGCCTGGACGATGCGCTCGGTGTCGGCCCGGGCGCCCTTGGTGTCGAGCAGCGGGCCGCGCGAGTTGGGGCGCTCGGTGACGTGGCCGAGGACGCGGTTCTCCCACAGCGTGGCCTCCAGGAGCAGGCCGTGGCGCTGGCGGTCCTCGGGGATGTAGCCGATACCGGCCTCGCGGCGGCGGCGGGTGGGCGCGTGGGAGATGTCGGTGCCGTCGAGCGTGATGGAGCCGGCGTCGGGGTGGCGGATGCCGACGATCGCCTCGACCAGTTCGGACTGGCCGTTGCCCTCCACGCCGGCGATGCCGAGGACCTCGCCCTTGTGGATGGTGAAGCCGATCTCGTCGAGGATGATCCGCTCGACGCCGTCGAGGTCCGTCTGGCTCAGGTGCAGCCCCGACACCTGCAGCATCGGGACGTCGGTGACCGTGGACTCCTCGGTCTCCGGCGTGGGCAGCTCGCTGCCGACCATCAGCTCGGCGAGCTGCTTGGAGGTGGTGCCGCGCGGGTCGACCGTGCCGACCGTGGTGCCGCGCCGGATGACGGTGATCTCGTCGGCGACGGAGAGCACCTCGCCCAGCTTGTGGGAGATGAAGATGACCGTGAGGCCCTCGGCCTTCAGCTCGCGCAGGTTGTCGAAGAGCGCGTCGACCTCCTGCGGCACGAGGACGGCGGTGGGCTCGTCGAGGATGAGGGTCTTGGCGCCGCGGTAGAGGACCTTGAGGATCTCCACGCGCTGGCGGTCGGCGACGCCGAGCTGCTCCAGCAGGACGTCGGGCCGCACGTTCAGCCCGTACGCCTCGGAGAGCTCCTTGATCTTGGCGCGGGCCTTGGCGCCGATGCCGTACAGCTTCTCCGCGCCGAGGACGACGTTCTCCAGCACGGTGAGGTTGTCGGCGAGCATGAAGTGCTGGTGCACCATGCCGATGCCGCGCGCGATGGCGTCTGCGGGGTTGTTGAAGGTGACCCGCTCGCCGCCCACGGTGATGGTGCCCTCGTCCGGCTGCTGCATGCCGTAGAGGATCTTCATCAGGGTGGACTTGCCGGCGCCGTTCTCACCGCAGAGCGCGTGGACGGTGCCCGCGGCGACGGTGATGTCGATGTCCCGGTTGGCGACGACGCCGGGGAAGCGTTTGGTGATGCCGCGCAGTTCGACGGCTGCGGGAGGGCTGGACGCGTTGATGGCGCACTCTCCTGGGGGAAAGGGGCTGCGTAGGCGAGGGCAGGCGTCGGCGACGCTAGCGCGGCAACTCCACGCTACACGCGTAGAGTTGACACATTGTTATGGCTCGGCGAGGGGGTTGTCGAGCGCCCCTTCGCCGAGCCGTGGTCCGGCGGGACCCGTCAGGTCACGGAGTGGTCTTGACCTTGATGGAACCGTCGACGATCTTCGCCTTGGCGGCGTCCAGCTTGGGCTGGATGTCGTCGATGAAGCCACCGCTGGTCGCCAGCTTCACGCCGCCCTTGGCGAGCGAGTAGATCTGGTTGCCGGTCAGCGGCTTGCCGTCGTGCACGGACTTGATGAAGTCGTACACGCCGACGTCCACGTTCTTGACCATCGACGTCAGGATCGAGCTCTTGTAGGCGGCCAGACCCGGGATGTTGTACTGGTCGGAGTCCACGCCGATGGCCCAGGCGCCCTTGACGCCGTGGACGGCCTCGATCGCGCCGTTGCCCGAGGAGCCGGCCGCCGTGTAGATGACGTCGGCGCCCTTGTCGAGCATGCCCTGCGCGGCCTCCTTGCCCTTGTCGGGGCTGGAGAAGCCGGAGAGGTCGGAGCCGTGCGTCAGGTACTGCACGTCCACCTTGACCTTGGCGTTGGTGTCCTTGACGCCCTGGACGTAACCGGCCTCGAACTTCTTGATCAGCGGAGTGTCGACACCGCCGATGAACCCGACCTGGTTCTTCTTGGTCTTCAGCGCCGCGGCGACACCGGCCAGGTACGAGCCCTGCTCCTCGGTGAAGGTGATGCTGTCGACGTTGTTGGCGTCCACGACGGAGTCGACGATGCCGAAGCTGACCTTCGGGTACTTCGCGGCGACCTTCGCCATCGAGGTGGCGTAGGAGAAGCCGACGCCGACGATGGGGTTGTAACCGGCGTCCGCCAGGTCGGTCAGTCGCTGCTCGCGGTCGGCCTCGGTGTCGGAGGTCTTGGCGGTCAGCTCCTTGATCGAGCCGCCGAACTCGGTCTTGGCCTTGTCGGCGCCACGGGCTGCGGAGTCGTTGAACGAACGGTCTCCACGGCCGCCGACGTCGAAGGCGAGGCCGATCTTGACACCCTTGCCGCCGCCGGAGGAGGCGGACGAGGAGCTGCCACTGTCGGACGAGGTGCTGCCACAGGCAGTGGCAGACAGTGCGAGAGCTGCGGTGGCGATACACGCAGCGGAAAGCTTGGCTACCCGGCGCACGGGAAGGCTCCTTCACCTGACCTGAGCGCCTCGTCGGCGCTTGATGTGAGCACCATGCCAGTGCTCGAGCCGGAACGCCCCGGCGGCGTTGGCTTCGCGGCATCGTAACGCGCGTAGATGTCAGAAAAACACCTCTCGCGAAGCCGTTATCGATTCGAGGCAAACACCGTCTGAACTTGGTGCCTTGCGGTCGTCCACGGTTGATTTCGATGGGTGAACGAATGGCTTACAACCATGTTGCGCCGGACGGCGGAGGGGCCCCCGAGGGGGCCCGTGCGCTCAGCGGATGTCCGCGTCCAGCAGTGCCGCGGCCGTGAAAAGCTCCACGCCCACGGTGATCGCCGACTCGTCTGCGTCGAAGTCGCCCTGGTGCAGATCGCGTACCGTGCGCTCGCCCGGGGTGCGGACACCGAGGCGTGCCATGGCGCCGGGCACGTGCTCCAGGTACCAGGAGAAGTCCTCGCCGCCGAGGCTCTGCTCGGTGCCCTCCACGGACTGCCCGCCGCGCCGCGCGGTCATGGCGTCGCGCAGCAGCTCGGTCACGTCCGGGTCGTTGACCACGGGCGGAACGCCGCGCACGTAGTTGATCTCCGACTTGGCGCCGTGCAGGTTGGCGACCTCGTCGATGGCGGCCACGACCATGTCGGGCGCCTGCCGCCAGGCGGCGAGGTCGAGGCAGCGGACGGTCCCGGAGAGCTCGGCGTGCTGCGGGATCACGTTCGGGGCGTGCCCGGACTCGATCCGGCCCCAGGTGATGGCGAGCCCGCTGCGCGTGTCCACGCGCCGGCCGACCAGGGCGGGCACGTCGACGACGACACGGGCGGCGGCGGTGACCAGGTCGGTGGTCAGGTGCGGCCGGGCCGTGTGCCCGCCGGGTCCGTCCAGGCCGATCTCGAGGCGGTCGCAGGCGGAGGTGATGGCGCCCTGGCGCAGTCCGATGCGGCCGGCGTCCACCTTGGGGTCGCAGTGCACGGCGATCATCCGCCCCACGCCGTCGAGCACGCCGCACCCGATGGCGTCGGCGGCGCCGCCGGGCAGCACCTCCTCGGCCGGCTGGAAGATGAGCCGGACCGGCTGCGGGAGCAGCCCGCGGCGGTGCAGGCCGGCCAGGACCAGGCCGGCGCCGAGCACCACGGTGGTGTGCACGTCGTGCCCGCACGCGTGGGCGCGGTCGGGGACCGTGGAACGGTAGGCGCACTCGGTCTTCATGTCCGGGATGGGCAGGGCGTCGATGTCGGCACGCAGGCCGAGCATGGGCCGTACGCCGTCCCACTCACCGATGTCGCAGACGAGTCCCGTGCCCATGGCGAGCACGCGCGGCGAAAGACCGGCGGCCTCGAGCCGTTCCTTGATCGCGGCGGTGGTGCGGAACTCCTGGTTGCCGAGTTCGGGGTGCATGTGCAAGTCGCGCCGGAAGGCCACGAGTTCGGCACGCAGGTCCTCGGGCAGCGTGCCGGGAAGCGCGGCTTCCCCGGGAAGGTCGACCTCGGGCTCAAGAGACATCAGTTGCTTCACCCTCTGAAGGGTAGGACGCCACGGTGGCCGACCGACCCTCGATCAACAAAAGTTCAACCTCTGAGGGGAAGAAAATCTGGTCGCTCGACGCATGGCTGCGAGTTGAGATGGGTAAACCTGTGTTTTCTCTACGCATACCACGCTCCGCGCCGCGTCGGCGGTTCTGTTCCATCTGCCGGGACGGCGCCCGGGCGCCGGGCGCCCCCAGTAGGGTGCGGCGCGTGAGCTCCGAGAAACCGGCCGGTCCGGATTTCCTGTACACCACACGAGTCTCCTACGACGCGATCGCCGAACCCTACGGCGAGCAGTACGCCGACCATCTGGGTGACCAGCCGCTGGACCTGGCCCTCGTCACCGCCTTCGCCGAACTCGTCCGGGCGTCCGGGACGGCGCCGGTCGCGGACGTCGGCAGCGGGCCGGGGCACGTCACCGCGCGGCTCGGCGCGCTGGGGATCGCGGCCTTCGGGGTGGACGTCTCCCCCGGCATGGTGGCCCTCGCCCGGCGGGCGCATCCGGGCATCCGCTTCCACGTGGGCTCGATGACCTCGCTGGACCTGCCGGACGCGACGCTGGGCGGTGTGCTCGCCCTCTACTCGGTCATCCACGTCCCGGACGACCACCTGCCGGCGGTCTTCGCCGAGTTCCACCGCGTGCTGGTCCCCGGCGGCCACGTCCTGCTCGGCTTCCAGAGCGGCGACGAGGACGGCCGCCTCCGCATGACGCAGCGCTTCGGCCGGGACATCGCCCTCGACTACTACTGGCGCACACCCGACTCCGTCGCGCGGCCGCTGGCCGAGGCGGGCCTGCGCCTGCGGGCCCGCGTCCTGCGCGAACCGGCCGGCCGGGAGAAGCGCCCGCGGGCCTTCCTGCTGGCGCGGAAGGAGAGCTGAGGCGGGCCCGCCCGCTCCGCCGGCGAAGCGCTCAGGCCGCCGTGACCGCCGACAGGCGGGTCACGTCCCGGGCCTTGCCCGTCACCCCCGACAGGAAGCCCTGGGCCCGGGGTGAGGCGTGCTCGGTCAGCCAGGCGGGGTCGATGTCGCACACCGCGACCCGGACCTCCGTGCCGGCCAGGGCCAGGGGGAGGGTGTGCACGACCGTGGAGGGAAAACTGAGGATGGTGCGGCCCACCGGACCGCGGCGGGCGATCAGCTCCAGCGGCAGGTCGGGGCGGACGATCTCCAGGCCCGTCTCCGCGGCCAGCCGGTGGAGCTTGTCCGTGCTCTCGCGGCGGTGCGCGAAGTAGCGGGTGGCACCGTGGGCCTTGGCGAGGGTGCGGACGGCCTCCAGATAGTGGTCGCCGTCGACCACGCCGGTCTCCACCAGCGAGGTGCCCACCATGTCGGCGCCCCTGGTGATGCGGGGCGGGCCGAAGCGGGCCCGGGTCCAGGCGAAGTCGTTCGCGGTCACGGTCACTCCCGCCGGCTTCTCGTCCACGGGCATGGAGGAGAAGACCTCCACGGTGCGCCGGCCGCCGGGCGTCAGGCGGCGGCGGGCCGAGGAGGAGACGGGCGCGAAGATCAGATCGCGGGCGCCCGGGCGGCCGCCCTTGCGGTGCCAGCGCACCAGACGCTCCCCGCGGGCCAGTTGCGCGACGAACTCCATCGTGGCCGTGCCGTCGTCGACGACGACGAGGTCACGGGCCCTGGTGATCGTCAGCAGGAGCTGCACGTAGCGGGAGAACGGGTCGCCCATCACGACCCGCCGCGCCCGCCGCAGCAGCGGCGTCAGGCCGCCGATGGTCTGGAAGGGGGCGCCCGGGCCGCCGCGCGCCTCCTCCCAGCGGACCTGATGCCCCTCGTCCCGCGCCAGCTCGGCCATCCGGCGCAGCTGACCGCGGGACATGGGGTCGTTCGGGGACAGGACGACGAGGGTGAGCCCACCGCCGGGTTCCTCCGCGGCCCCGAGGGCGTGGAGGTGCGCCCACTCCAGCACGTTGAGCAGCTGTACCGGGCTCTCGACGAAGGCGAGAGTGTGGGGGCCGGCTGACCCGGCGCGGGGGCTCATCTCGGTACGACCGTCCCGTCGTGGAGCGTCACAGGTGTGGAGCGTCGAGGGGGTTTCAGACCGAGACCGGCTCGCCCGCGGCCGCGGCGATCTCCGCCTCGGCGACGACGCCCGCGACGCGGCGCAGCTTCTTCATCGGGCCGAGCTCGGAGTCGTAGACCTTCTTGACGCCGTCGCCGAGGGAGGCCTCGATGGTGCGGATGTCGCGGACGAGCCGCGTGAGCCCCTGCGGCTCGACGGAGGCGGCCTGGTCGGAGCCCCACATGGCGCGGTCCAGGGTGATGTGGCGCTCGACGAAGGCGGCGCCCAGGGCGACCGCCGCGAGGGTGGTCTGCAGGCCCGTCTCGTGGCCGGAGTAGCCGATCGGGACGTTCGGGTACTCGTCCTGCAGGGTGTTGATGACCCGCAGGTTGAGCTCCTCGGCCTTGGCCGGGTAGGTCGAAGTGGCGTGGCACAGGAGGATGTTGTCGCTGCCCAGGACCTCGACCGCGTGGCGGATCTGCTTCGGGGTCGACATGCCGGAGGACAGGATGACCGTACGGCCCGTGGCGCGCAGCGAGCGCAGCAGCTCGTCGTCGGTCAGGGAGGCGGAGGCGACCTTGTGGGCGGGGACGTCGAACTTCTCCAGGAAGGCGACGGCCTCGGTGTCCCACGGGGAGGCGAACCAGGCGATCCCCTTCTCCTTGCAGTACGCGTCGATCTGGCGGTACTCGTCCTCACCGAACTCCACGCGGTGGCGGTAGTCGATGTAGGTCATCCGGCCCCAGGGGGTGTCGCGCTCGATGTCCCACTGGTCGCGCGGGGTGCAGATCTCGGGGGTGCGCTTCTGGAACTTCACGGCGTCGCAGCCTGCCTCGGCGGCCACGTCGATGAGCTTGAACGCGTTCTCCAGCTCGCCGTTGTGGTTGATGCCGATCTCGCCGCAGATGTAGACCGGCTGGCCCGGTCCGGCAAGGCGCGAGGAACCGAACGTACGCAGGCGGGAGTTGGTGCTCATGGCAGATCTGTCCTTACTTGGTCAGAGAGTCGAGAGAGGGGCCGAGGATCCAGCTGGCGATCTCTCGGATCGCGCCGTCGCCACCGGGGACGGTGGTGACCGCACGGGCGGCGCCGCGTACCACGTCGTGGGCGCTCGCGACCGCCACGGGCCAGCCCACGAGGGCGAAGCACGGGAGGTCGTTGACGTCGTTGCCGACGTAGAGCACGCGCTCGGGCGCGATGCCCTGCTCCTCGCACCACTGCTTCAGTGCGAGGTCCTTCCGGTCGATGCCGTGCAGGACCGGGATCTGCAGCTTCCGGGCCCGTGCGGCGACGACCGGGTTCTTCTCCGTGGAGAGGATCAGCATGTTCAGCCCGCTTCTGCGCAGGGCGGCGATGCCGAGGCCGTCTCCGCGGTGCACGGAGACGAACTCCTTTCCGTCGGAGTCGATCAGCACCCGGTCGTCGGTCTGGGTGCCGTCGAAGTCCAGTACGACCGCGTCGACGTCGTCGGCGGCCGGCCGCGAACCGGGGAGGTCCGCGTCGAAGAGGGGCGCCAGCGCCCGGGCGCGCGCCATGTCGTGCGGGTCGTCGATCTCCAGCACGCGCGCGGGGTCCGTGCGGACCAGCTCGGTGCGGCCGAAGAAGCGGTGCTGGTACTTGCGGAAGCCGGCCGCGTCCATGCCGTAGACCGCGCCGGTCTCCAGGAAGTCCTGGGGGCGGTCCTGGCGGCGCGGCCGGAAGGACTTGTCGTGGTTGACGCCGCGGCCGCCGGTGGCCGCGGCGGTCTCCGTGCCGCCGCCCGCGGTGACCGCGTCGTCGGCCGCCTCCGTGTCGCGCCACACGAAGCCGTGGAAGGGGGCGACGGTCAGCGCGCTGTCGGCGCCGTCGTCCACGACGGCCCGGACCACCCCGTCCACGTCCTCGCGGAGGATGAAGGGGCTGGTGCACTGCACCAGCAGCACCACGTCCACCGGCGCCCCGTGCAGGGCCTCGTGGGCGTCCATCGCGTGCAGCACGGCCGCCTCGGAGGTCGCCGTGTCGCCGGCGATGGCCGCGGGCCGCAGCACGATCTCGGCGCCGGCCTCGCGCGCCGCCGCCGCGATGGCCTGGTCGTCGGTGGACACCACGACATCGGTCACCAGCCGGGAGGCCCGGCACTCACGCACCGCGCGCGCCACCAGCGGAACGCCGCCGACCGGCAGCAGGTTCTTCGCGGGCACGCCCTTGGAGCCGCCGCGGGCGGGGATCACGGCGAGCACCCGGCGCGTCGACGCGCCCGCCTGTGCCGGGGAGTCAGACATGGATGGCGCTCCTTGCGCAGAAGTTCGCAGAGTCGTGGAGGGCGGCGGAGCCACCCGGCAGGGGCGCGGAGCCTCCCGGGGCGCTCACAGCTCCCCCATCCGCCGGATGGCGGGTGCCACCCGCTGCACCCCGTGCCGATACGCCCCCCGCGCGGCCCGGCGCACGATCTGCCGGACGGGCCCGGGTTCCCTGTCGGCCGAGGGTGCCCCCGGCAGGACGCTGCCGTCGGGGGCGAGGTGGTGGCGGGCGAGGATCCCGGGCAGATGGCCGGGAGCGGTCTCGGGTGTGTAGTAGGGGGTGAGCGGCCGCAGGCCGCCGGGCCGGTCGAGCAGCTCGGCGATGCGCTTGCGCGCCGCGTCGAAGGCGTACGCGTACGATCCGTCGGCCACGACGCCCTGCCGCGCCACCCACTCCTCGTCGGGGACGGGCCGGTGCCCGGCGTCCAGCTGGTCCCAGGAGGCGAGGCAGCCCGAGCCGACGAAGTGGTGGTTGCCGAGCGCCTCGCGCACGCCCAGGTCGGTCAGGACGGCCGTGGGGATACGGCGGTGCAGCGACTCCAGCGCGGCCGTCGAGCTGATCGTGACCAGCAGGTCGGTGCGGTCGAGGACCTCGCCCATGTTCCCGTACACCAGGCGGAAGTTGGCCGGCGGCCGGAGCCGCTGGACCAGCTTCTGGTAGGGCAGCTCCTCGATGTGCGTGGTGTGCTCGCCCGGCCGGGAGCGCAGCTTGAGCAGCACCTCGCGCCCGGGGTGCAGCCGGGCGTGCTGGATCAGCCGGTTCAGCAGGTACACCCGGTCCCGGCGGTTGTCCGGGACGGACGGCTGCACGGCGAACACCACGGTGCAGGGGTCGTGTTCGCCTTCGTACGGGTCGCCGCCGAGGAACGGCAGTGCCACCTCGGTCACCGACGAGGCGTCGGCGCCCACTCCCTCGTAGACGGCGCGGAAACGCTCCGCGTCCTGGCGGGAGTTGGCGAGGACGAGGTCCGCGCCGTGCCGCAGCAGCAGGCCGTCGGTGAGCTTCTCGTAGACGACGCCGACGTAGCCGGTGACGACCACGGGACGGTCCGTGCGGCCCTCCCAGACGTGCCCCAGCCCGTGCAGCATCGCCTGGACGCCGCCGCCGACGAGCGCGAGGACGACGACGTCGTACGACTCCTCGGCCATGGCGCGCAGGAACTCGACGGCCGAGACCTCCCGGAGGGAGTCCGCGTGCACACCGACCTCGGCCAGCTGGCGCGCGGTCGGCGTCGCCCGCCCGCGCAGCAGAAATCCGGTCAGCTCGGGACCGACTTGCGCGTCGCCGAGAGAAGCGGCTTCCATGGACGGGCCCGGAGCGATACGAGTCGCGGTCAGCGCACCCCATTTCCAGCGGGTGTCGGAGTCCGCGAGTACGGCGATTCGCGTGGGCTTCGAGGTACTTGATGGCACGTCGAAGACGCTAGGAAGCAATTCCGAGGAGCGGCCCAACCGCACCTCAACAAAAAGTTAACAACATCCCGCCGAGAACCGAACTGGCCCGCCGAAGCCCGGGAAGTACAGGCGATGCACCGATCCGACACATTCAGTTCACCCTCTGTACGGATACCGGAAAGTTCCCTCGACGGACGGCCTCCTACGCTTTCGCACGTGCCAAAGCTTTCCGTCATCGTGCCGTTCTACAACGTGCAGCAATACGCCCCGGACACCCTGAGAAGCCTTCGGTCGAACGCCCGCCAGGATTTCGAGTTCATCCTGGTCGACGACCATTCCAAGGACGGGACTCCGGCCATTCTCGAACGCGCGGCCGAGCAACTCTCGGACGTCGCGCAGGTGCGTTACATCCGCCATGAGAAGAACGGGGGACTCGCCACCGCGCGCAACACCGGCCTGGACGCGGCGCAGGGCGAATACCTGACGTTCCTGGACGGCGACGACTGGCTGGCCCCCGGCTACTTCGCCGAACTGGTCGGCGCCATCGAGACGTTGGGCTGCGACTTCGTCCGCACCGACCACGTCCAGGCCACCGCCCGCGCACGCAGCGTGCACCGGGTGCCGATCGGGCGCCGCTGGGAGGCCTTCGACCCGCGCGCGGCCATCCTGCCCGCCGACCGCAGCACCTCCGTCGACTACGCGTACGCGTGGGCCGGCGCCTACCACCGCCGGCTGCTCGACCGGGGCCTGCTCCACTTCACCGACGGTCTGCGCACCGCCGAGGACCGGCCGTGGATCTGGAAGCTGCACCGCGAGGCGGAGTCCTTCGCCGTGGTCGGTCTCCTCGGCGTCTTCTACCGGCGCGGGGTCGCCTCCTCCCTGACCCAGATCGGCGACGTCCGCCAGCTCGACTTCATCCGCGCCTTCGACCAGGTCGTCGAGGAGACCGCGCAGGACCCGGACGCGGACGAGCTGCTGCCGAAGGCCGTGCGGACGTACTGCGCGATCATCGCCCACCACCTCTCCGACGAGAGCAAGTGGGAGCCCTCGGTGGCCAGGCAGCTGCGGTCCCTGAGCGCGGCGGCGATCAGGCGGATGCCGCAGGACGCTCTCGGTGACGTCCTGGAGACCATGGACTTCCACCGCTCCTCCAAGCTGCGGCGGCTGCGCCGCCGGGTCACCACTGCGAAGGCGGCTGCCTGATGTCCCGGACCACCCGTATCTTCTGCGTCTCGACCCTGTACGGCGCCGCGACGCTGGCCGCGGCGATCGACTCGGAGTGCTTCCCGGAGCAGGACGGCCGGCAGCCGGCCCGCCGGCTGCTGCTGGTGTTCAACAACTCCGCCACGCCCGAGGTCACATCGCCCGTGGACGAGATGCCGGGCTTCGAGCCGCTGCGCGACCGCTTCGACGCCGTGGTGTCCTGGAACGAGGCCATCCGCCCCTTCCACCCGGGCGCCTGGACCCCCCGCCCGGACGACGTCCCGCTGTTCGAGCGCTATCTGCGCCTGCTGTGGGACCTGGGTGAGGACCGGGTGGAGCTGGTCCTGGAGTCCCTCCAGGTCGCCCCCGCGCTGAGCGTGGCCCAGTTGTTCACCGACGCGCCCGTCGAGGTGTACGCCGACGGCCTGATGAGCTACGGGCCCACCCGCAACAAGCTCGACCCGCTGGTCGGCACCCGGGTGCGCCGGCTGCTGCACCTGGATCTGGTGCCGGGGCTCACCCCGGTGCTGCTGACCGAGTTCGGGGTGCCGGCGCAGGTCCTGCCGGCCGAGGCCTTCCTGAAGGTGCTGGGCGAGCTCACGGCCTCCGTGCCGGAGCTGCCCGCCCTGCCGGACGACTCGGCGCTGCTGCTCGGCCAGTACCTGTCCGCGCTGGGCATCCTCTCCCCCGAGGAGGAGGAGGACCTGCATGTGCGGATGATGCGCGGGGCGGTCGAGCGCGGCCACCGTGCGGTCGTCTTCAAGCCGCACCCCACCGCGCCGGCCCGCTACAGCCGCGCGCTGGAGACCGAGGCGGCCGAGCTCGGCGTCGAACTCACCGTGCTCGACCTGCCCGTCCTCGCCGAGCTGCTCTTCGAGAAGTCGCCGCCCGGTCTGGTCGTGGGCTGCTTCTCCACGGCGCTGTTCACGGCCTCCTCGTTCTACGGCCTCCCGGTCGCCCGCATCGGGACCGAGCCGCTCCTGGACCGCCTGACGCCGTACCAGAACAGCAACCGCGTCCCGGTCGTTCTGGCCGACGCGCTGATCCCGGACCTGGAGGGCAGGAAGGGCGAGGAGACGGTCGACGCGGACACGCTGGAGGGCCTGATGGCCGCGCTCGCCTACACCATGCAGCCCCAGATCCACCCGGGCCTGCGCACGGCGGCGGAACGCCATCTCGCCCGGCACCTCAAGCCGCGCACCAAGCGCTACTTCAGGCGCAAGCGCCTCACCTCGCTGGGGCTGCCCGGCGGCCTCCCGGAGCGCCTGGCCTTCCTCCCGCGCAACTCCACGGCCCGCCGCGTGGTCCGCCGCGCACGGGCGCTCAAGAAGTCCGTGCAGCGCTGAGCGAG
Organism: Streptomyces sp. NPDC101225; assembly: GCF_044767585.1. Lineage (NCBI taxonomy): Bacteria > Bacillati > Actinomycetota > Actinomycetes > Kitasatosporales > Streptomycetaceae > Streptomyces > Streptomyces sp. NPDC101225. Next base: position 167,477 of record NZ_JBIWOE010000018.1, on the reverse strand, counting down.
GCCCGCGGGGAGATCAGGTGACGCCCATGCCTTCGGCACCGCGGTGGGGCGGCCGCCCCCGGATCCCCGGATCGCGCGGGCCGCTCCACCGCCTCCGGGCCGCCCGCCGCGGCTACCCGGCGTACCGCGCCGCCACCCCCGCGATCACCAGCTGCAGGCCCTCCTCGAAGTGCCGGTCGTAGTCCTCGAAGATCTCCGCACCGGCGGCGGCCGCGAGCGGGAAGTCGGCGAGCATCCGGGCGCGGTCCGCCACGTCGTAGCCCTCGCGGCGCTCCCCCGGCAGGGGCTGGACGCCCTGCTCCTCGACGACGAAGCCGACGGTGTACGCGTACGCGGTGGCGTTGGCGCGGACCGTCTGGGCGAGGGTGAAGCCGGCGGCGGTGAACAGGCGCAGGTTCTCCTCCATCTCCCGCGCGTGGTCGGTGCCGGTGAAGCGTGAGCCGCTGAAGACGCGCGCGCCGTCGCGGTAGGCGAGCAGGGCCGCGCGCAGCCCGCGGCAGGACTTCTCCATCCGCTCCTGCCAGGTGTCGGCGGGATCGAGCGCGGTCCCGGCGACCATACGGCGGTACATCTCCGTCGCCATCTCGTCGAGCAGCGCCTGCTTGTCCTTGAAGTGCCAGTACAGGGCGGGCGCCTTGACGTCCAGCTCCTTGGCGATGGCCCGCAGGGTCAGACCGTCGAGGCCGACCTCGTTCAGCAGCTTCAGCGCGGTGCCGGCGACCCGCCCGCGGTCGAGGGGCACACGTCTCTCCGTACTCACACTTGACAGCTTAACAGCGTTAAGGGCACTCTCCTGGGCAACGGAACTTAACAGCGTTAAGGAGACGGATCGTGAAGACCGCGGATGTCGTGATCGTCGGCGCGGGCCCGACCGGGCTGGCCCTGGGCGTCGACCTCGCCCGGCGGGGCGTGGACGCACTGGTCCTGGAGAAGGCGGACACCCTCTTCCCCGGCTCGCGCGGCAAGGGCCTCCAGCCGCGCACCATGGAGGTCCTGGAGGACCTCGGCGTACTGGAGCCGGTCCTGGCGGCCGGCGGGCCCTACCCGGTCGGGATGATCTGGCGGGACGGCGAGCGGGTGGGCGAGCACGTGATGCTCGACCCCGACGCGTTCAGGAACGCGGCGGGCGACTCGGCCTTCACCGTGCCGTGGATGGTCCCGCAGTGGCGGACCCAGGAGATCCTGTCCGACCGGCTCGTGGAACTCGGCGGCCGGGTGGACTTCGGCCAGGAGGTCACCGGGCTCGACCAGGACGCCACCGGCGTGAGCCTCCACCTCGCCTCCGGGCAGGGCGCGCGCGCCCGGTACGTCGTCGCCGCCGACGGCGGCCGCTCGGCCGTGCGGCGCGCGCTCGGCGTCGGCATGACCGGCGAGACCGTCGACCCGAACCCGGTCCTGGTCTCGGACGTGCGGATCACCGGCCTGGACCGCGACCACTGGCACCTCTTCCCGCCGGGCGGCGAGGGCGACGGCCACCTGGCGATCTGCCCGCTGGCCGGCACGGAGGACTTCCAGCTGGTCGCCCAGTTCCCGGCGGGGACCGCGCCGGACACCTCCCTGGAGGGCATCCGCAAGGTCGCCGCCGCGCGCTCCCACCTCGCGCCCGAGGACATCACGGAGGTCCGCTGGGCCTCGGAGTTCCGCCCGCGCGCGGCCCTCGCGGACCGCTTCCGCTCCGGGCGCGTGTTCCTCGCCGGGGACGCGGCGCACGTGCACTCCCCCGCGGGCGGCCAGGGCCTCAACACCAGCGTCCAGGACGCCTACAACCTCGGCTGGAAGCTGGGCGCGGTGCTGGCGGACGGTGCGCGGGCGGCCCTGCTGGACACCTACGAGGAGGAGCGGCGCCCGATCGCCGCGCAGATGCTCGGCATCTCCACCGGCGTGCACCGCGGCGAGATCGCACGCGGCGCGGCGACCATGCAGCTGGGCCTGGGCTACCGGGAGTCCACCCTCACCGAGGACACCCGGCCGGCCGCGGACACGCTGCGGGCCGGCGACCGGGCCCCCGACGCCCGGCTGGCGGAGGTACGGCTCTTCGACGCCTTCCGCGGGCCGCACTGGACCCTGCTGGCGCTGGGCACCGAGGCACCGCCCCTGGCCGCCCGCTCGGTCCGCGTCGTGCGGGGCCCGGCCCGGCAGCCCTACGGTCAGGGCCTGTTCCTGGTGCGCCCGGACGGGTACATCGGCTGGGCGGGCGACTCGGCCGGCGCGCTGGGGTCCTACGTCGCCCGGCTCGGCCTGCGCTGACCGGTGCGGGCGGGCCCGGCGCTAGGCGCTCGCCAGCGACAGCTTCACCGCGAAGCCCAGGAACAGCGCGCCCGCCGCCGAGGTCGCCGTCGCCGAGAGGCGCCGGCGGCGGCGGAAGGCGGCGGCGAGGCGGGTGCCGCCGAAGATCAGGGCGCTGAGGTAGAGGAAGCTCGCGATCTGGGCGAAGGTGCCCAGGACGACGAAGGACAGCGCCGGATAGGCGTAGCCCGGGTCGACGAACTGCACGAAGAAGGCGACGAAGAACAGGATCGCCTTGGGGTTGAAGAGGCTGACGACCAGCGCCCGACGGTACGGCCGCTCGTCGGCCGCCGCGGGAGCGGCCTCCTGCTCCACGGTGCGCTCCCGCCGGGTCCGCCACATCGCCCACGCGGCGCGCATCATCCCGAGGGCGAGCCACGTCAGATACCCGGCGCCGGCGTACTTCACGATCCCGAACAGCACGGCGTTGGCCTGCAGCAGCGAGGCGACCCCGGCGGCGGAGAGGGTCATCAGCACGGTGTCGCCGCACCACACGCCGGCCGCTGCGGTGTATCCGGCGCGCACCCCGCGGCGGGCGGCCACGGAGAGCACGTACAGCGAGTTGGGACCGGGCAGCAGCACGATGAGGACGAGGCCCGCCAGGTAGGTGGGGAGATCCATGACGCCGAGCATGAGAGGGAGTGTCGCACGTCAGAAGGCGTCGGAGGGCACGTGGGTGCCCCATACCTCCCGCAGGGCGTTGCACACCTCGCCGACCGTCGCGCGGGCGCGCAGGGCGTCCTTCATCGGGTACAGGACGTTGTCCTCGCCCGCGGCGGCCTTGCGCAGCTCCGCGAGGGCCGCGTCCACCGCAGGCCGGTCGCGCTCCGCCCGCAGCCGGGCCAGCCGTTCCGCCTGCCGGGCCTCGATGGCGGGGTCGACGCGCAGCGGCTCGTAGGGCTCCTCCTCGTCGAGCCGGAAGCGGTTGACGCCGACCACGACCCGCTCGCCGGAGTCCGTCTCCTGCGCGATCCGGTAGGCGCTGCGCTCGATCTCCGCCTTCTGGAAGCCGCGTTCGATGGCCTCGACCGCGCCGCCGAGGTCCTCGACCTTCCGCATCAGCTCGACGGCGGCCCCCTCCAGGGCGTCGGTCATGCTCTCGACGACGTAGGAGCCCGCGAAGGGGTCGACCGTCGCCGTGACGTCCGTCTCGTACGCCAGCACCTGCTGGGTCCGCAGGGCGAGGCGGGCGGACCTGTCCGTCGGCAGCGCGATCGCCTCGTCGAAGGAGTTGGTGTGCAGCGACTGGGTGCCGCCGAGCACCGCGCCCAGGCCCTGCACCGCGACCCGCACCAGGTTCACCTCCGGCTGCTGGGCCGTCAGCTGCACGCCGGCCGTCTGCGTGTGGAAGCGCAGCATCATCGACTTCGGGTTCCGGGCGCCGAACTCCTCCTTCATCACGCGGGCCCAGATCCGGCGCGCGGCACGGAACTTGGCGACCTCCTCGAGGATCGTCGTACGGGCCACGAAGAAGAAGGACAGCCGGGGCGCGAAGCCGTCCACGTCCATCCCGGCGGCGACCGCCGTGCGGACGTACTCGATGCCGTCCGCGAGCGTGAAGGCGACCTCCTGCGCGGGGGACGCGCCCGCCTCCGCCATGTGGTAGCCGGAGATCGAGATCGTGTTCCACCTCGGGATCTCGGCCCGGCAGTACTTGAAGACGTCGGCGGTCAGCCGCAGGGAGGGTTTCGGCGGGAAGATGTAGGTCCCGCGCGCGATGTACTCCTTCAGCACGTCGTTCTGGATCGTGCCGGTGAGCTGGGAGGCCGCGATCCCCTGCTCCTCGGCCACCAGCTGGTACAGGAGCAGCAGCAGCGCGGCGGGCGCGTTGATCGTCATCGACGTCGAGACCTTGTCCAGCGGGATCCCGCCGAACAGCACCCGCATGTCGTCGATCGAGTCGATCGCCACGCCCACCTTGCCGACCTCGCCGTGCGCGAGGGGGGCGTCGGAGTCGTGGCCCATCTGGGTGGGCAGGTCGAAGGCGACGGACAGGCCGGTCGTGCCGTGCGCGATCAGCTGCCGGTAGCGCGCGTTGGACTCGGTGGCCGTACCGAATCCGGCGTACTGGCGCATGGTCCACGGCCGGCCCGTGTACATCGACGGGTAGACACCGCGGGTGAAGGGGTACGCCCCCGGTTCGCCCAGTTTCCCGACCGGGTCCCAGCCCGCCAGGTCCTCGGGCCCGTAGACCGGTTCGATGGGCAGTCCGGACTCCGACTCGCGCGCCATGGTGGTGATGCCTCCCGCTGAGCGTTGACCTGGACCGGACGTGTACGGTTCCGGTCCCACCATGCCGCGCCGTTCGCGAGCAGTCATCCGCGGGCACCATCTCAGGTGACACGCGGGTGTGCCGCTGAGATCGAGGGGGGCCGTGGTGCGTACTACGGGCATGGGGAGATCGATCGCCGTCATGACGGCACTCGCGGCCCTGTTCACCGTGTGCGCCTGCACCGTGCAGGGCACCGACGGCAGGACCCATTCGCCCGTGCACATAGAGCTGCCGAGCAGCAAGCCGCCCTCCACCAAGGCCGACGACAAGCCGAGCAGGGCCCCGAGTCCGAGCGCGCCGGGCACGAAGCCCGGCGCCCCCGTCCTGTGGTCCCGCGGCGACTCCGGCGACGGAGTGCGCGAGCTGCAGGCGCGGCTGCGCCAGGTCGACTGGCTCTTCGACGGCCCGACCGGGACGTACGACGACCTGACCGAGCACGCGGTCAAGGGGTTCCAGGGCAAGCGCGGGCTGCCGAGGACGGGCGAGACGGACACCGTCACCTGGCGGCGGCTGACGCGGATGACGCACAAGCCGGGCATGTGGGAGCTGTACCTGATGGGCGGCCAGCCCGCGGGCCCGGCCGATCCTCGGTGCATGACCGGACGCGTGCTGTGCATCGACAAGACGAGCCGGACCCTGCGCTGGATGATCGACGGGCGGACGGCGGCGACGATGTCGGTCCGCTTCGGCGCCGTCGGCACACCGACCCGCGAGGGCGTCTTCCACGTGTACTGGAAGTCCCGCCACCACTGGTCGACGCTCTACGACTCGTCCATGCCGTACGCGATGTTCTTCAGCGGCGGCCAGGCCGTGCACTACTCCTACGACTTCGCCGCCCGCGGTTACACGGGCGCCTCGCACGGCTGCGTCAACGTGCGGGACGAGGCGGCGATCTCGGAGCTGTACGCACAGGTGCGGACCGGCGACAAGGTCGTCGTCCACGCGTGAGGTCCCACAACCGGGAGAAGTGTGCGGGGCGGGGGGGGGGCCCGGGGGGCCGGTGCCCCCCCCCCCCAGGTTGACCCGCCCGAGGTTAGGGGGGGACCCCCCCCCAGTGGGGCGGCCCGATACCAAAAGGCGCACAAAAA